>CAYICZ010000001.1:0-78689 GCA_964362195.1 uncultured Gammaproteobacteria bacterium
CTAATCACGGGTTCGAATCCCGTAGGCGGTACTGAAAGGGATTTTGAAGCTGAGGAGTTAAAATTCCTCTGCGCGGGTGGGGGCGCGCAGAGTGCTGTAAAGCCCTGATTATACTGGACTTGGAGCTGCCGATTAAGTAAAAAGAAGTTCGAGCCGACAGTTTCAGAGCTTCAGGCCGAAGGCCGAGCGGTAGAGCGCGGATATGCGAAACGAAAACAACGTGCGCTTAACGTTCGCGCTGTTGTTTAAACGCGGTTCGGATTAGTCCATATCGTAGTACTTTAATTAATATAGCCCTGCTCTTTAAGCCAGGGGAATATTGTTCTCCTGGCTATTAGTGATAAATTTTTAGAGTCTGAGTTTGTATCAAAATAATCAATTTCTACAATTTCCGAAGAGGGCTTGGGTTCCCCGGTTATTTTCCCTTCATATAAACGGACATTTAAAATTCCGCCTCCATGAGCCACATCTTTAAATTCTTTTAAAAACTTCAATGAAGATTCATCGATTTCACATCCTATTTCTTCTTTAACTTCTCTTTTTAAACAATCTATATCAGATTCCCCTGATTTAATTTTTCCGCCCAAAGTATAAAAAACCTTGTCTTGTTTATTTGTCCGAACCTGCAGCATTTTTTTATTTTTAAAATAAGCCAGAGCCACTTTTTTAATGATCTTCATCCTTGTATTATATGATATACTAATCTCCCATGGACGCTACAACGGAAGGCTTATTAATCCCCATCAAAATTGGAATTATCGGATACGGCTTTGTCGGACAGGCTGTGGCAAATGGCTTTAAAACTGTTTCAAACGGGCTGGATACCATAAGATGGTATGACAAATTCAAAGAAGGAGAATCATTAGAGAAAGTAATAAAAGCTTCTGAATTTATCTTTGTTTGCCTTCCCACTCCGATGAAAGTAGATGAATCCGGGATAGATTTATCTATTTTTGAGGAAATGATCCCACAAATTACCAAATTAACAGATTCAACAGACAAAATAATTATTATCAAATCCACAATTACCCCCGGAACAACTGCTAAATATCAAAAGAAATTTCCCAAAAGCAAATTCTGCTTTAATCCTGAATTTTTAACAGAAGCAAATTATCTGGATGATTTTTTAAATGCAGAACGTACAGTTTTAGGTGCAAATTCAGACTGGGTCTTAAGGAGTGTGGGAATTATTTTCCAGCAAAGATTCCCTAAACAGAAAATATTTTTTACAGACCCTACCACTGCAGAGACAGTTAAATATTTTGCCAATGCTTATCTTTCACTTAAAGTTACTTTTGCTAACTTCTTTTATGATTATTGTCAGAAATTGGGAATAAAGTATGAGGAAGTAAAAAAGATGGCAGCGTTTGACCACCGGATTGGAGATTATCATTTAGATGTCACAACCATGCGTGGATTTGGAGGGAAATGTTTTCCTAAAGATCTGGTAGCAATAATGGGGGAGTTTAAAAAATTAGGAGTGGATTCCTCACTCTTGGAAACAATGTGGGAGTACAATAAAAAGATCAGAAAGGTTCATGACTGGCAGGAAATTCCCTTTGCTGTTGGCTCGAATCATTAAACTCTAACTGCAGATTTACCGGTTAAATCTCTTAGATAAAAAAGCTTTGAGCGTCTTACTCCGGAATCTTTTTTCTTAACTTCAATTTTAACAATAGAGTTTGAATCAAGCGGCCAGGTTCGCTCCACCCCTATTCCGGCTGCACCAATTTTTCTGACTGTAAAAGTTTTATTAACATCCCGTCCTTGAAGTCTTATTAAAATCCCCTCAAAAACCTGAATTCTTGATTTATTTCCTTCAACCACTTTTGAATAAACTTTAACTGTATCTCCAATATGTAAATTTGTCTCCCCGGATTTTACTGAAATCATGGCTAGAATATTAACACAAGCTAGACTTTTTTAAAAGACCCTTCACCCAGAATCTTCTTTATCTCCCCTTCTAAAGCTTCTGAGGCTTCTATTGTAAAAGGCAAACTCAATCTCTTAAGCTCGCTACCTACACCTGGAAGCAATATCACAACAGGCTTAGAACCCGGATAATCTCTTAAAGTTCTATTGATATTTTGTAATATGGTAACTGGCGTCCCTTGAGGGATATAGATTTCAACAGCTGACTGATTTTGGGCAAAAACATCCAAATTTTCCGGATCAAACAGGTCTATTTTTTCTATCACGTATGATAACTCTTCTTCTCTTTTATCCATTCTGCCAACTGCTACTACCACAGCATCTTTAATCAAAAAGTCCTTGGATGCCTCAAAGATGGTTGGAAAAACCACTGCGTTAATTTCCGAGATCCCATCAGAAAGAGAAATAAAAGCCATCTCAGCATTAGTTCTTTTAGTAAAAACTTTTTTTATATTTGTTACTACTCCACCTAACATTAGCCTTTGACCAATATATTCGTCTGATAAATCTGTTATTTTAACTGCAGAAATTTCCGCAATCTTTCTCAAACTTTTCAAAAATGGGGGTTCATGCAGATAAAAACCCAACAGGTCTTTTTCAAACACTAATAACTGCTCCAAAGCCAGTTCCTCCACCTGCGGAAGCTTCATATCTCCCTCCGGCCCATCATCCACTACAAACAAAGACACCTGACCCGAGAGTTTATTTTTATTTATTTTGTGGCTTTCTTCCAAAACCTGATCAAGAATCAAAAGCTGTGCAGCTCTGGAGCCAAAATTATCCAGGGCACCTGCTTTAATTAAACTTTCCAAAGTTTTTCTATTAACCAGTCTGGTATCAACTTTTGAGCATATATCTACCAACCCGGAAAATGCACCCTTCTCTCTTGCTTTAATAATGGACTCAATTGCGCTTTCTCCCACGTTTTTAATAGCAGATAGTCCAAAGCGAATACCTTGCTTGGCTTTTGTCTTTAAATCTCCGCTTAAACTTCTGGTTAAGTCTTCTTTTTTAAGTTCTGCTAAATCCTCCAGTGAAAAACCCACTGTGGATTTATTCACATCAGGCGGCAGAACCACAATCCCTAACCTTTTACACTCTTCAATAGCCGCAGCAATCTTATCTGTATTACCTGATTCAGCTGTCATAACAGCCGCCATAAATTCAACAGTATAATTGGTTTTCATATAAGCTGTTTGATATGCAATCATGGCGTATGAGGCAGCATGAGCCTTATTAAAACCATATGCCGCAAATGGGGCAATTAATGCAAATAACTGCTCAGCTTTATCCTTTCGCATGCCATTTTGTATGCAACCTTCCATAAAATGCTCTTTTTGACGCGCCATCTCAGCCGGCTTTTTCTTACCCATGGCTTTTCTAAACTTATCTGCCTCCTCCCAGGAATAGCCGGCCAGATTAATCGCGGTTAACAAAACATCATCCTGATAAACAAGCAGCCCAAGGGATTGTTCTGTATATTCTTTCATGCGTGAATCAAAATAAGTAATTTTTTTGGGATTATGTTTTCTTGCAATATATTCCGGGATTACACTCATTGGTCCAGGTCTGTATAGAGCAACCATTGCCTGAATATCAAAGATGTTGGTTGGTTTCAGTTCCATTAAATAACGCGTCATACCAGATCCCTCCATCTGAAAAACTCCTATTGTTTCACCTTTTGCCAGAAGATCAAAAGCTTTTTTGTCTTTAGGGGGAATTTTATTAAGGTCAACATCAATAGCTCTATTTTCCTTTACAAATTCCACTGCTTTTCCCAAAATTGAAAGGTTTCTGATGCCCAATAGGTCCATTTTAACCAACCCCGCATCTTCCACTGCAAACATATCATATTGAGAAACTAACTTATCACCATCTGATTCAGGCTGAAGAGGAGTGAAGCGGGTAATATCATCCGGCGCTATCACAACTCCAGCCGCATGTATTGAGGCATGTCTGACTGTTCCCTCAATCTTAATTGCTAAATCGAGTATTTTTTTTACCTGAGGACTATTTTTATACATTTCAGACAAATCAGGTACCTCCCTTATAGCATCGGAGAGCGGCTTATGAAATCCCTGATGAGGGGGAGGGATCAACTTGGCAATCTTATCTACCTCTCCATAAGTCGTACCTAAAACCCGGCCAATGTCCCTTATTGCAGCCCTTCCCATCATTGTTCCAAAAGTCACAATATGAGCAACCCTATCTTCACCATATTTATCCATCACATATCTGATAACCTCATCCCGACGATCATCCGCAATATCACAATCTATATCAGGCAGAGTTGGCCGCTGGACAGTTAAAAACCGCTCAAATGGAAGCAAATAATCAAGCGGGTTTAAATTAGTAACTCCTAAGCAATAAAGCACCATTGATCCGGCAGCAGAACCTCTGGTGTTTGTAATAATACCTCTCTGATGTGCCCATTCAATAAAATCAAACACCACCAAAAAATAATCCGCATATTTTTTCTGCTCAATAACAGACAACTCATACTCCAGTCTTTCTTTAATTTTACTTGTCATCTTAAACCGCAAATCTGCCCGACCATAAGTTAACTCTCTTAAATATTCCATCGATGTTTTCCCTGAAGGGGTTTGGAATACCGGGAAACGGGCTACACCCAATGGTATTTCTATATCAACCATGTCTGCAATTTTGGCTGTGTTTTCCAAAGCTTCAGGTATATCTTTAAAATTTTCCAGCATTTCATCAACGCTTTTTAAAAAGTAATCCGGGGTGTCAATCATCCGTAGTCTTTTTGTTTCTGATAAAAATTTGCCGGTTTGAATACAAAGCAGTGCATCCTGAGCCTCTGCATCTTCTTGTTTAATATAGTGAAAATCATTTGTGGCCACAATTTTTATGCCCATTTTGTATGATAATTCAATAACAGCTTTTTTTGTTTGATTTTGGATATCAAGAAGTCTTCGCACATCTCGCTTTATTACCTCATCTTCTGCAAGGTCCAGCGATTCCTGATAAGGGTGATGCTGCAGTTCAAAATAAAAATCTTCTCCAAAAATTTCTCTATAACTTTCAGCTACTTCCTCTGCTTTTTTTATATCTTTATCTGTAAGTGTTCTTATAAACTCACCGGAAGGACATCCAGACAGTGCTATTAAACCTTCGCAGTGTTGTTTGAGTAGCTTTTTATCCACTCTAGGTCGGTAATAATACCCTTCACAATGAGCAATTGTGGTTAATTTCATTAGGTTTAAATAACCCTGGTAATTCTTTGCTAAAACAGTTAAATGAAATGGTTCTGCATCTAACTTTCCTTCTTTATCCAGATGAGAACGCTTGGCCACATACATCTCTACCCCGATAATTGGTTTTATTCCGGCTGCTTTGCATTCTTTGTAAAATTCAATTGCCCCATACATTACCCCATGATCTGTCATGGCGATTGCATCCATTCCTAACTCTTTAACTCTTTTTACAAGCTCCGGGATTTTTGATAATCCATCAAGAAGTGAGTACTCTGTGTGACAGTGAAGGTGAACAAATCTGCTCATATTTTTGTCCTACTACACCGGGCTGCAAATGAGTCACCGGAATATATACGACTTACTTAATTTAAAGGAGTTTTTTCAGTATTTCAAGTGCCAATCGGGCATCTGCCTTACCTTTTGATAATCTCATTACCCCACCGATTAAAACTTGAAGTGCCGCTTCCTTACCGGCTTTATAATCCTCTGCAGATTTTTTATTCTCTTCTATTGCTTGTTTAGCCAAAGCTCTCAATTCCTCTTCGCTATCTATAACTCCCACTTTTTTGCCCTTAATTTCTTTTATTATTTGTGTTGGAAGAACAGAATTTATGTCTGGTTTTTTATTAATAATATAGTTAGCAACATCTTGTGCCGAAACACCAGGCTCTAAAACACTTTCAAAAAATTCTGCTAATTTTTTGTCCACAGAAAGGATTTGTGCATCTGCTTTTCTAATTCCTAACTCTTCCTCAAATCTCTTACTCTTTTCCCAAGGCAACTCTGGAATTTGAGATTTTAGAATTGTCAATTGTCCATTGTCAATTGTCAATTGAGGAAGATCCGGTTCGGGAAAGTAGCGGTAATCATGAGCTTCTTCTTTGCTCCTTTGTAAATATGTGCTCTTTTGCTCCTCATCCCATCCTCTTGTTTCCTGAGAAAGTTTCTCTTCTTTCTCTATTGCGGCAATTTGGCGTTTAATTTCAAACTCAACAGCTGCCACCATAAACCTAAAACTATTTATATTTTTAAGTTCTACCCTATAATTAGGTAAGCCACTTTCCCCTTCACGCTTTACGCTTATATTAGCCTCAAGTCTCATATCCCCACGTTCCATGTCTGCATTAGAAACCCCTAAATATCGAAAAAGTTGTTGCAACTTTTTGGCATAATCTCTTATCTGCTCTACATTATTAAAATCCGGCTCAGTTACTATTTCTACCAAAGGCACACCTGATCTATTAAAGTCTACTAGAGTAATTCCATCTTTGTGGGTTAACTTACCCGTATCTTCTTCCTGATGAGCCCTATTAATTCTTATTACTTGTCCATTGTCCAATGTCAATTCTCCATTAATACACAAAGGCCATCTGTATTGAGAAATCTGATAGCCTTTAGGTAAATCCGGGTAAAAATAGTTTTTTCGCTCAAACAGAGATTTCTTGGAAATCTCACAATTTAGCGCTAAACCTATTTTTATACAATCATCTATAGCTTGCTCGTTTATATAAGGAAGAGCTCCAGGAAGGCCTAGACATACCGAGCATGTGTGGGTATTTGGCTCTTTGCCAAAATAATCAGCAGAACACCTGCAAAACATTTTGCTTTTTGTATTCAATTCTACATGAACTTCCAATCCAATTACAGGTTCGTATTTGTTCATATTTTTGGCTTCTCCTTTTTCCAATTAGTTGCTTGTTCATATGCATAGCCCACTTTTAAAATTGTTTCCTCATCAAAATGTTTTCCCAAAATTTGTAAGCCAACCGGCAATCCATCTGAAAATCCACAAGGCACAGATAACCCTGGAATACCCGCCAGATTTGCCGAGATCGTGTAGATATCCTGCAGATACATAGTCAGGGGATCATCAATTTTCTCTCCTAAATTCCACGCTGTGGTGGGGGAGACCGGACCAACTATCACATCCACTTTTTCAAAAGCTTTTTCAAAATCCCCCTTTACTAAAGTCCTTACTTTGGCAGCTTTGGCATAGTAATCATCCCAGTAACCAGCAGACAGGGCATAGGTTCCCAGCATGATCCTTCTTTTAACCTCTGCTCCTATATTTTCTCTTCCTTTTCCATATCTAATTCCGTCAAACCTTGCCATATTAGAAGAAACCTCAGATGGAACAATTATGTAATAAGCTGCCAGCGCATATTCACTATGCGGAAGACTTACTTCTACAATTTGCGCTCCCAAGCTTTCCAGCTTTTTGATTGCAACTTGAACAATTTTTTTTACTTTTGGATCCAAACCTTCTCCAAAATACTCCTTTGGCACACCTACCTTTAATCCTTTAATTCCAGCCTGCAACCTCGGGGGTTGCATCGTAAACTTTTTACTCTTGCAATTTGAATCATAGCCGTCTGATCCTGAAATCCATTCCAAAACTAAAACAGCATCCTCTACTGATTTAGTTACCGGACCAATTGAATCTAAAGATGAAGCCATAGCAATAAGCCCATATCTGGAAACCCGTCCATAACTTGTTTTTAAACCCACTACTCCACAAAGGGACGCCGGTTGTCTAATAGAACCGCCTGTATCAGAACCCAGGGAAAAAGTACAAAGATCCGCTGCTATTGCTGCTGCAGAACCGGCAGAAGACCCCCCGGGGACTTTTGTCAAATCCCAGGGATTTTTTGTGGGACCAAATGCTGAATTTTCTCCGGATCCTCCCATAGCAAACTCATCATGATTTGTTTTCCCGATAATCGATATACCATTTTCCAATAAACGATTTATTACTGTTGCATTGTATGAAGGAATATAATTTTCTAAAACCTTTGATGCAGCAGTTGTCTTAATCCCTCTGGTGGAAATAACATCCTTGATTGCAGTTGGAATACCCTTTTTGCTCTCTAATGTTTCCAAATAGGCATTTAATTTAGGGTTAATACTTTTTATTCTTTCCAAATATGCTTTATTTAATTCTAGCTCAGAAAATTCTTTTTTTTCTAAAGCCTTTATTGTTTGAGTAAGAGTTAGAGAGGTTAAATCAGCCATTATCAAACACTCCTTTTGTTACAAAAAATCCTCTTTCTTTTTTTGAAGCATTTTGCAAAACTTCTTCTTGCGGCAAAGAGGATTCTGTCTCATCTTTCCTCATCACATTTTCCTGCCCTGAAACATTAAAAGTAGGCTCCACATCCTTTGTATCAACAGAATTAAGTTGATCCACATATTCTAAAATTTTAGAGAGTTGCTCAGAATAAAGTTCTTCTTCTTTATCTGAAAGGGGCAAATTAGCCAGTTTAGCAACATGCTTTACTTGATCTTTAGTTAGTCTCATGATATTGACATTTTAAATCTAATCCTTTATTATTATATGGCAGTCTGGTAACAGATTGTTATCAACCGCCCGTTGTAAAAGACGGGCTTTTTTATGGCTTCTTTTCACTTCTTTCGATTTTACTCCTAATTTTGCGTAAATCCAAATAAAAATCCGCACTCTCAACTAATTCCTTAGCAACATGAAACTTAAGCGAAGCAACTACTACAGTTAATGAAAATCGCTATCACCGGAAAAAAGAATACAATTATCAAATAAGTCTAATCTTTTTATCACATCTACGGCAATTTCTACATCAAAATTGGCTTTGCGTAAATGTCCCCCATCTTTCCTATTTCTTATGAGCTTAAGATGCTTGGTAATAAGTTTATATCCAGTTCTTTTAAGAAATGTCAGAAAACCATCATGCTCTTTTGTATCAAATCTGGCTGTATAGAAACCTAAAAAGACTACTTTTATCTGGGTGTTTAACCATTCGGAAAGTTTTCTATAATCCACCTTGAATCCTAAATCTTTAGCAGAAAGTTCAAGATTTGCAGCATCAATAAAAATCGCAGTTTTACCTTTTAAATTTAAGTGAAATTCCTTTTTTACCACATGTTTTACTTTGTCCCGCCCCAGGTGGACTTGATCTTTAGATAATTTCATATAGGAGGATTATACTAAACCTTACCTTCCATTTCGCGCAAAGCTTTAACTCTGGCCTCAATTGGAGGATGGGTGTTAAAAAGGCCGGCCAGCCACTGCTTAGCCTCGTGGCCTTTTAGCGGATTAATAATATAAAGATGAGCTGTTCCTCTGTTTGCCACTTCCAACGGTTCTCTATCTGCAGAAATTTTTTGTAAAGCACTAGCTAAACCTTGAGGATAACGGGTTAGTAATACTCCTGATGCATCTGCTAAAAATTCCCTTCTTCTGGATACTGCCAGCTGGATTAGAGTTGCCACGATTGGAGCCAGGATGGCGGCAATAATTGCCACAACCATAATTAAGCCACTGTTTTTATTATCATTATCCCGGTTTCCACCAAACCAGAGCGATCTCATGAAAAAATCAGAAAGCAAAGCGATCGTTCCCACCAGAACTGAAACCACTGCCATCACTAAAGTATCCCTATTCCCCACATGGGAAAGTTCATGGGCAGTCACTCCTTCCAGTTCCTGTTTATTAAGCTTTTCTAAAATTCCTTTAGTAAAAGCAATGGCAGCATGCTTTGGATCACGCCCGGTGGCAAAAGCATTAGTGGCAGTGTCATCAATAATATAGATCTTTGGAGTTGGCAAACCTGCAGCTATACATAAGTTCTCCACTATTCTATAAACTTGGGGGTTATCTTTTTGTTGGATTGGTTTGGCTCCGGAAATTCCCAAAACAATCTTATCTGACCAAAAATAGGAAACAAAGTTCATAACTCCTGCCATAATCAGAGCAAATCCCACAATGCCTAACCCCCCTACCTCACCATATCCAAACCCCTGGGCTATTACATAAATTACAGCCACAGTGAAAAGGCTGAAAAAAAACATAATCAACCACGTCTTAAAAACATTTGATCCAACATGATCCCAAGCAGTATTAATAGTAGCCATAATGTGGATATTTTACCACTTTCACTTTTCAAACCAAAGCGGGGTTTTTGGATTAGATGTACCTTTGTAATTACAATAGATTTCGCAGTCTTTTTTAATATTTTTTATAGCTGTAAATGTAATTGTTTTATCTTTCCTGTTTATATCATATTTGCAATTTGGATCTTTTGAGTGATTATATAAAGACCCATATCCTAAGACCAAAGCTACAAAGTCATCCATCCAAAAATAATACTCAAATAATAAATTCCATCTTGTTTCAACTAAATCCGTAAATTCCAAAACCAGAATTGGCGCAACTTCAATAACTTCACCTTTTTTAATGTTTTTAGATGCAAATACTCCTCTTCCGGAATTTAGAATATGGGAATTACTAACGTAAACCTTAGAAGCTAACTTTAACATCAGCCTTTTCATCATCAGTGGCTTTGAAGAATTCTTCTTTTGTAAATCCAGACATAGATCCAATAAAACTTGAAGGGACTGTTTCCAGAGAATTATTTAAATCCAAAACATTGGTGTTATAAAACTGACGTGAAGCGGCAACCTTTGTTTCCGTATCTGAAAGTTCATCCTGAAGCTTGATAAAATTTTCCGAAGCCTTAAGATTTGGGTAATTTTCCGCTACGGCAAACAGAGATTTTAAAGCACCTGTTAACATATTATCCGCCTCGGCTGCTTCATGGGGATTTTTTGCACCCATTAAGGCTGTCCTGGCCTTTGTCACTTCTGTTAACACACCTTTTTCATGCTTAACATAGCCTTTAACTGCTTCAACCAAATTCGGGATTAAAGAAGACCGTCTTTTTAGCTGAACATCAATCTGACTCCAAGCTTCCCTGACACGATTACGAAGCGTTACCAAACTATTATAAGTAGTAAATAGCCACAGAACTAAAACTATAACAACACCAATAACAATATATATTTCCATTACCCTTTAATGTTAAACCATTTGGCAAATTCTGTCCAGTCCCAAGTGTTTATTATATCTTTTGCCTCAGCCCAACCACGCCTAGCAACAGACACTCCAAATTTCATATTATCCATTTGTCCGATCTCATGTGCATCGGTATTAATTATGAACTTAACCTCATACTTTTTAGCCATTCTCACCAGATCATCCCTTAAATCCAGCCTGTTCGGATAAGCATTAATTTCCAAAATCTTGCTATTTTTAGCAGCCAGTTTAAAAACTTGGTCCCAATTGACATCTGATGAATCCCTTTCATTAAGTAACCGGTTAGTTGGATGGGAAATAATATCAACATGAGGAGAGCTTAGCGCAGCCATTAATCTTTTGGTAATTACATCTTTCTTACCCCTATGCCCTGAATGAATACCGGCTATTACATAATCTAAACTTTTTAAAACCTCATCAGGTACGCTCAAACTACCGTCCCCGAGAATGTCTATTTCGAGTCCATTTAGTACTCGAATACTATTTGTACTCTGTTTTAAAGATTGAATAAATTTTGTCCTCTTTTCTAAAGTAGCCTTAATTTTCTCTTTACTAAGATTAAAACTTGGAGAATGATCTGAAATTCCCACATATTCATATCCCAGTTGCTGTGCCTTCTTGATTACTTCTTTAATGGAATCTACACCCGAGCCGTGAGATGGTTTTTCTATAGGAAAATTAGAATGAAGGTGTAAATCACCTTTAATATCCTGAATATCTACTAACTTAGGCAGATTATTCGTCAGGGCAGCTTCAATTTCCCCTGTATCTTCTCTTATCTCAGGCGCAGGAACGTCCATCTTTAATAATCCATAAAGTTCTTCTTCTGTTTTGGTTTTAGTTGTTTCAGATAAAGATAATCCTTTCTTTTGAGCTTGTGTCCTTAAATGAATATTATGGCTCTTGCTGCCTGTAAAATGCTGCAAAAGCGCTCCATAGGCCTCTGGTTTACCCACAAGTAAATCAGCTTGAATACCGCTTTGCAGAATAACCGTGGCTTTATTTTCACCCTGGTCTAAAATCCTTATTACTGAAGGCATTTTTGCAAAATAATCAATGATCGCTTTAGGCTCATTTGAACTGACTGAGAAATCCAAATCACCAATAGTTGCCACCATTCTTCGCAAGGATCCTAAAGGATGAACCTGCAGGACATTTTTACTCTTTTTTAAATAATTCAGGATTTTATCTGCCTGAACATAAGCATAAGGTAAGAGCATTCTATTTCCTTTTTGCCTTAATTCATGTAACCCTGACATTATATTTTGAGCTAACTTTGCGGAAAACCCAGCTTTAACAAGCTCTCCCGACTTTAGCTTCTTTTTCAAGTCATCTAAATCTTTCACACCTAAATCAGAAATTTTTTCTGCGGTTTTTGGTCCCACTCCGGAAATATCCAGTAAATCAAAAACAACAGGCTTAATACCCTTCTCAACAGCCTCAAAGTGTTTTACTTTACCTGTTTTAAAAAGTTCATCCAAATATCCCTGAATTGAAGGTCCTAAGGCTGGCAGTTGCCCTAATTTATCTTCTTCCCATAAATCTTTAATTTCAACAGTAGATTGATCAATCGAATCTGCCGCATTTTCATAAGCCCTGATTTGAAAAATATTGCCATTTTTTTTAATAGTTAGGGCCGCAGCTACATTACGGAGTATTTTAGCAATTTTAGCATTGGATATTTCCATCTCAAGCGGGACCAACCGGACTTGAACCGGCGACCTTCTGATTGACAATCAGACGCTCTAACCAACTGAGCTATGATCCCATACGATCCCAGACTTGCAGTATTGTAACAAAACAAATACCCCCTTGACAATCAAGTTAATTTAGAATAAAAATGAAAAGTAATTTCTTGCCCCTATAATCCTGCTCAAGCGCTATGGCTAGACCAAAAAAATCGATTGCAAAAACAACTGAAAATTATTTAGCTAGAGTTGAGGGTGAAATTCAATCTAACCAGTCCAAACTAAATATGGTCTTGGGGGCTTTAATTGTTTTGGTAGTGGGAATTTTAATTTTTAATTACTTTAACAAAAGTAGACCTGACTTAGGACCTGCACAAAGTACCACTTCAACAGATCAACAGGATGTTGCTCCCGGTAACCTTCCCGGAAAATATACTGTTAAAGAAGGAGACACCTTATTTGATATAGCCAATACATATTATAATGATGGATATCAATATAGTGAGATTGTCAAAACAAATAATTTAACAAATCCTGATACCATAGAAACCGGACAAGTCCTGGATATACCAAAACTGGAAAATGCCATTTTAACTCCAGTTATGCAAACTACTGATACGGAGTGGGGCCTAAAAATTACCGAAAATACATACACCGTGCAAGAGGGCGATTGGTTATCAACAATTGCGGGAAGAGCTTACGGTGATATTTATGCTTATAGCAAAATTGCCCAAGCCAACAATATCCCTGATCCTGATAACATTGAAGTCGGTACAGTTCTCACTATCCCCAGATAAACTGTTTTTGCTACAATATTCAAGTAGCAAAACATGAAATTAACTCACCATAAATTTAATCTTTTAATATTATCTGTTTTAGTCGTTTTTACCTATGCTTATTTTCTAAATAATGCTTTTGTTTCAGATGATATAGCGGAAATTGCAAATAAACCTGAAATTGCCAACTTTTCCAGGATCTTACAATTCCCAACCGGTCCGATCAGGCATATTATTTATTTTATTTCAGTACATATTGGGGGATTTAATCCATGGCCTTTTAGACTTTCTAATTTAATATTTCACCTTTTATCTACCTATTTAATCTATCTAATAATTTTAACCACTTATAAATCAAAAAAGGCTGCCTTTTTTGCATCTTCCTTATTTGCAGTCCATCCGGCTATTTCTGAAGCTGTTCTTTGGATCTCCGGCGGAATGTATACCCAATATACCTTCTTCTTTTTATTATCTTTTTATCTTTACATTAAGTCTGAGGGGAAAAGAGATTACTGGCTTTCTGTCTTGTTTTATCTTTTTTCTTTAATGTCCCACCCCCAAATGCCCATTACTCTTTTTGTAATTTATCCTTTATATGATTTTTGTTTCAGAAGGAATTTTAAGAAAAACTGGGTGCGGGCAATTCCATTTTTAATCCTGAGCTTAGTATATGTGTTCATAAGTTTAGGTGCGCTGCCGGCACGGGAAGCCACTCTGCAAACCGTTCATTATCAGGAAAAAGGAGTTGATAATATATTTACGCTAATCCCGGTTGCTATCTCATCTTATGCAGAGCTTTTGTTTTTCCCTAAAACTCTGACCTTGTATCACTCAGAGCTTAATTTTGGCACTATTTCTTTTGCAATAAGGGCAACTTTAACTTTAGTTTTTCTTGCCGGTTTCGTGCTGGCCTTTAAAAAGAGCCGGCCTGTTTTTTTCTGGCTGTCTTTTTCCTTAATTGCACTTTCATCTACCTTAACCCCTTTTAGATTAAACTGGATTGTTGCTGAGCGGTATATTTACCTGCCCAGCATCGGCATCTTTACTCTGGTCGGATTAGGTTTGGATAAATTAATTTTAATTAAGAAAAAAAACAGCAATATAATTCTAGCTGCATTTGTAATAATTATACTTTTATTATCTCTTAGGACCTTTATAAGAGGCATTGATTGGGAAAATGAGGATAATCTCTGGATAGCAACCGGTAAAACTTCTCCCTCTTCCCCAAATACGCATAACAATTTAGGGGATGTTTATGGGCGTCGGGGCGATAAACAAAGAGCTTTAAAAGAGTTTTCAAGGGCCATAGAGTTAAAACCTAACTATGCCGATGCTTATCATAATTTGGGAAATACCTACAGGGAAATGGGTAATTTAGAAAAAGCTATGGAAAGCTACCTTATGGCAGCCAGGTTAAATCCTAATCTTTGGCAGTCTTATCAAAATATAGCGGCCCTTTATTTCCAGTCAAAACAATACGATCTAGCTCTTCAATATATTCAAAAAGCCATCTCAGTAAATCCCAAAAATTTAAATCTTTATATTAATTTAGGGGTAGTATACTTGGCAGAGGGAAATAAAGAAAAAGCCAAAGAAGAATTTAGCAAAGTTTTATCAGCTGACTCGACAAATCAAGTTGCCCAAGCAGGATATGCTGAGGCAAATAAGTGAGCCGACTACTGGAATCGAACCAGTGACCTGCTGTTTACGAAACAGCTACTCTACCACTGAGCCAAGTCGGCCTCCTGAGCGGGGTACGAGAATTGGACTCGCTTCTCTACCTTGGGAAGGTAGCATACTACCGGTGTACTAACCCCGCAAGCTTATTCAATTGATTATTATACTCAAAAAACCTATACTGTGAATGATTACTATCGATTAGATAGGGTGTATTATATGTCCTCAAGATACAAATATAGAAGCGTTAAAAGATATCAAAGTAAAAGCAAACGTCGTTTCTTAGCCACTATTATAATAATAATTTTTTTGTTTTATGTTACTTTTACCTGGATTCTCCCTTTTTTAATCGGCGGATTAGGATTTATTAAGAATTTTACTAACCCTTCACACAAAGTAGTTACTCCACTTGATCAAACAACGCTGGCTCCTCCTGTACTTAATATTCCATACGAGGCTACCAATACTGCTCAAATAGATATAGCTGGTTACGGCTCCCCTGGAGCTAAAGTAGAACTATTTTTAGATGATGATAAAAAACAAACGGTTGATGTAGAGGGTGATGGCATTTTTAAATTTAGTGATGTGTCCCTTTCCCTTGGTACAAATAATATTTATGGAAAATCCGTAGATGAAAAGAATCAGGAAAGTTTACCATCAAAAACATTAATAATAATTTTTGATAATGAAAAGCCAACCTTAAATATTTCAGAACCGGAAGATAATAAAGAAATAAACGGTGGGGACAGAAAAGTAAAAATTTCAGGTAAAACAGAGGTCGGGGCATCAGTTTATATTAATGGTAATCAAGTTATAGTTGATAAAGATGGTACCTTTACAACTACTCAGGACTTAAATGAGGGAGATAATAATTTTGAAATTAAATCAATTGATGTAGCTAATAATTCAAATGAAGTTTCCAGAAAAGTGGTTTTTCATCCTTAACTTACCCAGTACCCGTTAATAAAAAGTATGGCATAAACCGATAACAACATTAAAGAAATAATCTGATAAAATAAACGTAAATATTGATTTTTATAAAAACTTAATGCAATAAAAATTGGAAAAATTGCCAGAATATATCTGGGGATAGCAACAATTGTCGGTGAAAACATTGGTAGTATTAATGAAACAACACTAAAAATGACGTAGTCTAAACTTAATTTTTTCCAAACCTGCCAAACACCAAAAATTCCAAAGAGAACAAAGACTATATCTAATAAATTCCTGAAATTAGCTGCAATAGCTTCCATCGTCAAATGCCTGATAGCATATACTAAGGACGATCCGGGTAGAACCAATCCTTCATGCCAGAAAGCTGATTGGCCCTTAACAAAATAAAACAAGTCTCCTGTTTGAGTGTATAGATAAAAAGAGTATATGAGAAAACCCAAAGGAGAAAAAATTATCCACCAGTTTTTTTTATTAATACCTTCTGTTAAATATATGGGTAATACCAAACTTAAAACTGTAGCCAAACCCGCTAATCTTGTTGCAGAAGCCAAAGCGGCAAAGACGGCTGCCAAAAAATATTTTTTATTTCTGGCAAATATAAATGTAGCTACTGTCAGAAATAAAAATAAACTCTCGGTATAGACAGTTAGAAAATGAAAAGACAAAGGAAAAAATAGTAACGCCAATAATGCACCACTGGCATATTGTTTTCCAAAATCTATCCTGATTAGGTGATACAATAAATTAACTGCCAGAAAAATTGAAACAAAACTAATTGTTAATCCAGCAGATAAAAAATCTCCAGTTATCCTGGCCATTAAATTTATGAGGACAGGATAAAACGGGAAAAATACAAATTGGGTTGCAGTATAACCATTTTTGGCAATCGATAAATAATGTCCTCCGTCCCAATTTGCCAGATTTTTTAAAAAAACATGAGGAAATAAATCCGTGTGAGGTAAAAAAGAAAAACTAAAATAAAATATTATCAAAACTGCCACTGCCCAAATACTAATAACTACAGATGCGTTAGGGTATAATTTCATTTATGAATATAACATGGATATTAACACTGGCTTTCATCGCCGGTCAATTAATTAAATTTCCACTTGGAGGTAGCGGCCCCACTTTGCTTGATCTGACAGTTTTAGTTTTATGTCTTTTGGAGATTATTAAGATAAAAATTAATCTGAAAGAACCTCCTTTATATATTAAGGCCGGCTTAGTTTTTATTTCAGTGGCATTACTTTCTCTGATTTTAACTCCACTTAAACTGACAATACCTGAATATTTAACAAGTTTTTTATATGTTGTCAGATTTTTTATTTTTATTTTTCTTGGATGGCTGCTTTATTCCGGTGCTTTTCCTAATTTAGCGAAAAACTCTCTCAATATTTTATCTATCTCAGGAATAATCTTAGCAGTGCTGGGACTTATTCAACTTGTGATTTTACCGGATTTAAGATTCTTAAAACAATTTGGCTGGGATCCACACTATTTCAGAACTGTTTCAACTTTTTTGGACCCCAATTTCCTGGGCGCATATCTTGTTTTAACTTTGATATTAATACACAAATCCAAAAAATGGTTTTTTGCAATAGTTTACCTAGCACTTTTAACAACTTTTTCAAGAGGCGCTTATCTCGCATTTTTAATAAGTTTTTTAACACTTGCCTTCTTAAATAGGTCCTTAAAACTGGCAATTATAACTATAATGCTTTTCCTTGGGTTGATGGTTGGATTTTTTTCATACCAGCATCAGGTTGCAGAACCAAGAGGTATTAATAGGGTAGAGTCTGCCCAGTTTAGGTTTAGCACCTGGCAGCAAGGCTGGCAGCTTTTTCAAAATCATATAGGCTTAGGGGTGGGTTTTAATACATATAGGTATGCCTTAAGGACATATCATTTGGCTGATATGACATTCCTTCAAACCCATGGTTCTTCAACTAATGACTCAAGCTTGTTATATGTGGCAGCCACTACTGGAATTATTGGCCTGATAAGCTACCTGATTTTTTTAGGATCTATGTTTGCTTATGGAGTGAAAATAAACTTTTCCTTAGCTGCCGGGCTCTTAGGTCTAATAGCCCAAAGTTTTTTTGCCAATACTTTATTCTATCCTCCTATTCTTGCCTGGTTAATTCTTGTTGCAGCTATATCCCCTTCTTTAGCAAACCAAAAAAAGTAATTTTTTTAGGCCTGATATTTTGGATCATATAATCGTCAGAAACTATTTTTGATTTCTGAATTAAAAATCTTTTTTTTAATAAGCTTGGCAGATGAAATAAAATATAAGCGTCCGCAGCTAAAGCTTGTTTCAAAAATCCTTTCTTTGCCATATAAATTATTGTATTTATATTAACAAGCAGTATCTTTAGCCAGTTTAAATCAATAAGAAAAAGTTTTAGCGGGTAATCCTTAATAATATTTTGGGTCATATTTCTAAAATGCCAGTATTCAGAAAGAGAAACTATCCTGGAAGAAGTAGCTTTGCGCATATGATAAAGTATTGCCTTTGGTTCATACCAGCCCTTAAAACCTGCAATTTGCGCTCTCAAACATAAATCAACATCTTCCATATAAGTATGGTAATCTTCATCAAAGTAACCTACTTTTTCAAAAATTTGCCTTTTAAAAAGACTGCTTCCTCCTGTTGCCAAAAAAATGTATTGAGGCTTATTAAACTCAATACTATCTTTTTTACCCTGACCAACAGAATATGAGTGGCCTACAACCGAAACCGCATCCCATGCTGAGTCAATTATTTTCCTATTATAAAAATTAAGCATTTTTGCAGCAACAAATCCCACGTCCGGATGATTATCCGATGCCTTAACCAGATATTCCAGGTAACGACTATCCAGCTCGGTATCATTATTTAATAAAACCAGGTATTCTCCTTTTGCATTTTTTATTCCGGTATTTACAGCTTTTGTAAAACCATAGTTTTTATCCAGTGGAATTACTTTAACTTTGGGAAAATATTTTTTTATGTACTCTACTGAGGTGTCAGAAGAACCATTATCAACTATTACTACTTCAAAGTTCTTCAGTGTCTGTCTTTCTAAAGATTCCAGACAAACCTTTAATAAATGCCTACCATTCCAATTGGGAATTATAACCGACACTTTTGTTTTCATTTTTTAATAACCAAAATCACCCGGTAAAAGGGCGGCAAGGGTAGCGAAAATAAGAAAAATAAAATCCGATATAGCCTTTTTAAACTTTTACTGATAAGTTTTTCATGGTTAATTGTAAAGAGCCAATGTATTAAAAACCAGGCTAACAAATTGGCATTTCCAAAAACTTTTATACTTTTCTTTGTAATACCAAGCTCCTCAAGCTTAAGTAAGATATCATCTTTTTCCGGCAAACCATTTTTTTTATGCTCCCCAAGCCAGGGATGCTCTTTTTTGTATTTTTTAAAAAACAAATCATTTATCCGTTTTTCAAATTCGGCACTCTTATCACCGCTGGGAAAACTTAAAGTTATAATTCCGCCTTTTTTTGTAACCCTAACAAGCTCGGAAATTGCCTTACCTCTTTTTTGGACATTTATATGCTCAAGCATATCAAGACAAACAACATTGTAGAAACTCTCATCTTTCAGGGGCAGTTTAAATACGCTTCCCTTAATATGCCTTATATTGGGATTTTTTTTAGTTCCTGTTTTTGAAAAATCAGTATCTATTCCAATTACTGAACCCTTAAAATAGTCGGATATTCCGCTTCCGCCGGAACCAACTTCCAACACAGGAAGCCCTGCGTATTTTGATTTCTCAATTAAATCAACAACAATCTTATATCTTAGGGCGCTGTCAAAATTAAATTTTGCTCTTTGTGGAAAAGTCATCTCTATTTGAGCAATTTTACCCTAATATAGAAAAAGAATACAACAAATCCCAATACATCTGAGACAAGTGTTGACCAGGCTGAACCGAAATAGCCAAATTTCGGAATTAAATAAAAATTCAATGATATATTTAAAATTAAATTGAAAATAGAAAATACAGTTAAAAATTTTAGAAACTTTTTATCTGAAAAAAGTATTATTCCCTGAGGTGAAATCATAAACATAAAAGGTATTGTCAGGGATAAAATTTTAACAACTTCTATCGCCTTAACATATTGCGGCAAAAGGTAAGTTATGATCATGGGAAGGAAAAAAAGATAAGCTCCAACAATTACAATTGATAATACAAATAAAAAGACTGTTGATTTGATATAAATCTGATAGACTCTTTTAGGATCTTTATTTATCAGACTGACAATATTGGGAAAAAGTGCAGTTGACAGAGCAGAAGGAACAAAAATTAAACTTTCTAAAAATTTATACCCAGCACTATAAATTCCGGAATCATAATTTCCTTTCAAATAGTTTAAAATCAGGGTATCTATTTTAAAATAAAGCAGTCCCAGTACACCTACGAATCCATACGGCAAAGATCCCCATATAATTTTCTTTAACAATTCTAAACTTACTTGCATATTAAGTCCTAATTTTTGCCATCTTAAAAAAATCCCAAGAATCAAAAAATAAATTATTTGGCCAAATATCAAAGCCAACACTACTCCCCTGATATTCAACCCGGACAAAATAAAAATCACTCCAATAATGCTAGTAGAGATGCTTAAACCCACCATCGCAAGAGCCGAATACTCCAGTTTTTTAAAGGCAACAAAAATACTGTCAATTGTAAGAGCCAAAGCCTGTGGGAAAACAGCCAAAGTTGCAAGCAAAACCAAAGAAACTCTGATTTTTTCCGGATCCAGAAAATATAAGAGAGTTGCGAAGATGGCAAATAAAACTGAAACAATGGTTGTACGAAGTAGACTAACGCTAAAAAGTAATTGAGATACTTTTAGTTTATCCACTGCCAGCTCTGTAATTAAATACCTATTAAATCCAAATTCCGAAATAGAAGAAAAAAGGGAAAAATATGCTAAAACTGCAGAATATAATCCAAAATCAGAAACCCCCAGATTCCTTGCCAAAAAAATGGTGTAGATAAAACCAATCATCCGGGTCAAAACTTGAGCAATAAAAAGCCATGAAGCCTGACCTAAAATTTTACGCATAATTAAATTGTATCAGATTACTTTTCAAAATATTCATAAACATTTTTTGATATTTGAGCTATTCGATCCTCTGCACCGGCAGGTATATCAGATTTTGATAGAACAACTATTATATAGTCTCCTTTTGTACTAAAAACTATTCCCCCGTCGTGAGAAAAATAACCTAGCTCACCGGTTTTATGAGCAATTATTACTCCCTGAGGTAAATTTTTTGGCAATTTATTATTAAGCTGTTGTTTTTTAAGCAGATCAATCATCTGGTTAGTATAATCCTGATTTCCTAATACTCCCTTATAAAGTTTTTCAAAAAATAAGGCTATATCCGATGCAGTTGTAGTAGGACTTTCACCATTAATTCCAACCGTTGACTCATTGAATCCATTTTTTCCTAAAAATAAATCTACCCTGGATAGTCTTATTTTCTTTGTCAGAAGAAGTGCTGCGTAATTATGCGATATTGAAATCATCTGGCTTAAAGAATCTGCAACAGAAAGAGTTATTGTCCCTTCCGTTAACTCTGCATCCTCACCTGGAATATTAAAGATATTATTTAAAGTAGATACATCCTCTGATAAAATTTCATCTTCTGATAAATCTCCTTTTTGAATCTGATTAAAAATTTCTGTCATAATCCAAAGTTTATAAAGGCTTCCTGCATCAAAAACTTGGTGTTCATTAAGAAAATAACTTTCCCCGTTCTTTAAGTTTTTAACAGCAACTGCGTAAGTACCATTACTTCCCTCAAGAGCAGACTTTACTGCATTCTCTAAACTATTAATTTTTTGAATCTTTACCTCCGGTGTTATCAAAAAAATTTTATTTGGCTTAAGATAAAAGTAGTAAAATAGAAAATATATACAAATAATTGCCAAAAATATTAAAACTCCTGTTATTTTAAGATTATCTTTTGCACGTCTGGTTATCATTATCAAAATTAATAGTGGACGACGTTGGGATTGAACCAACGGCCTGTCGCATGTGAAGCGACCGCTCTACCACTGAGCTAGTCGTCCTTTTCCCTCCAATAATTCTAGCATTGGAGCTCTTGCACCACAACTGAATCCGAGTACTGCTTTTTTTTGACTGTTATTTAACTAATTCATCAGGGGTTACCACTTTAACTGTAAAATGTAATTTAATTTCTTGCTTCTGATGCAATAGGTGCTTTCTATCAAAGCTAACTAAGTAATCTGCTTTAGCTAAAATAGCACCTGCCACAATCGGAGCATCTTTTAACTCAACAACTTTTGAAACCTTAGATACTAATGCTTTAGTAGGAATTACTATCTCTGGATTTAAAGCTTCCAGGAATAGTTGCAAAACGGAAAGTGCCTTCGGCGCCTTCTTTGCTAAATTCTTTTGGGTTTCTTCTATTACCAAATCACTTACAATTAATTCAAGTTCTCCAGAAAAAGATTTCATTATTAGATCTCTGGCGAAACCCCTGGGAGAAATAGCAGCAGCAATAAGGACACTGGAGTCTATGAAAACTCTAATTATCTTTTTTGGATTTGAGGCCATACTTTTTTTCTATTAAGCTACCACGCACGTTCCGACCGGATTCGATTAACTCCTCTAAAGAGAACCCCTTTCCCCTTAACACTTCACCAAGTTTATCAAGAGCTTTATTAGCGACTACTTGTTGAGGAGTAATCAATACACCTTCATTTGTTTGCTCCACAGCAACTAAGTCTCCCTTTTTAAGGCCTAGTTTCTCCCGCACTTCCATCGGAAGAGTTACTTGACCTTTTTCCTGGACACGCACTAATTTTCTCTCTGAATATGTAGTTTGTAGGAAAGTCATACTTTCTGAATTTTACCTTATTTCTACTCAACATGTCAAGGATAGGACATTTGGAGCTCTTGCATCACAACCAAAGCTTTTGAGATAATGGGCTACATGGATCCAAATGTTGGCTATTATAGTGGTGATGTTCCCAAAAAGGGATTTTTTGGTAATTTGGGTTCTTTTTTTATTGAGTTTTTTGAAACTCTGGTTGTTTTCGGGGCAATATTTGCAATAATTTATCTTTTTATTGCCCAATTCCACAAAGTTTCCGGACTTTCCATGTATCCCACTATGTATAATGGAGATTATTTAATTACGGAAAAAGTAAGTTACAGATTTGGAGAACCGAAAAAAGGACAAATTGTAGTTTTAAAAAATCCCCGTGATGAATCCCAGGATTTTATAAAAAGAATTATTGCTACCCCCGGAGATACATTAAGAATAGAAAATGACGGAGTTTTTGTAAATGGTCAGAAGCTTAAAGAAACCTACTTACCTGCCGGAACTCTCACTCATGCAGGAGCTTTTATCACAGAAGGAACTGAATTGAAGGCTGGTTCTAATCAATATTTTGTATTCGGCGACAATAGAAATCACTCTTCAGATTCCAGAGAATGGGGATCTGTTACCAAAGAAGAATTCGTTGGCAGGGCTCTTTTTAGATACTGGCCGCCACAAGGAGTAGGGTCTTTAACTAATCTTTAAGATTAAAATATCCAACCAGTGCTTGACGGATATCTTCCATAATAGGAGTTGTTTTTTCAGGGATTCCGTCCAGTCTGAGTTCAATCTTGGCAGTTTTACTTGTTTGTACGCACCTTACACTTGATTTTTCAATTTTCTGGGAAAAAACCGATGCCAGATCACTTTGTATTTTATCAATTTCATCTGACATAATGTGCATCAAACTAACATCTGCCATCTTTTTAGGGCCAATACCTTCCCTTGCTCTTAGTTTTCTTACTAATTCCTCTGTTCCCCTGACTGATAAATTTCTTTTTAAGACATCTTTGTAAGCTGAAATTATTAAATGCGGATCCTCCAGTGCTGTCAGCGCTCTGGCATGACCCTCAGATGTTGCTCCGGACATTATTGCATCTTTTAGTGCATCCGGCAAAGTTAAAAGCCTGATGGTGTTTGAAATATAAGCAGGTGATTTGGAAACTCGCTCAGCAATTTCTTGATTTGCCAGTCCAAATTCATCCATTAACCTTTTATAGGCTTGTGCTCTTTCCAGCGGATTTAAATCAATCCTTTGTACATTTTCTACAATTGCCATTTCAAACATACCCTGAGGAGTAGTTTCACGGATAATAACAGGAACCTTAGGAAGCCCTACCACCTTAGATGCTCTCCAACGTCGCTCCCCTGCAATAATTTGATAACCTGCCGGAGTTTTAGCCACCACTATTGGCTCCAAAACTCCATGAGTTCTGACTGATTCTGCCAACTCTGAGAGTGATTCCGGAGTAATTAGGCCTCTTGGTTGAAGCGGGTTAGGCTGCAAAAGATCAATTTCTAACTCAAATATCTGCTCTTCCATTTATTTCATTTAACGTCTACTAAAGTTTTTGAAAGCTTCTTTCTAAATTCTACTTTTCCGGAAACCGTTGCAAAAAGAGTGTAATCATTTCCCTGCTCAACTCCAACTCCCGGATGGAATTTGTTCCCTTTTTGCCGGACTATAATATTACCGGATATAACGCTTTGACCATCGGATTTTTTAACGCCTAAACGTTTTGAAATTGAATCTCTATTTTTTCTGGTACTGCCGCCACCTGTTTTATGTGCCATAGGTTACTTTTTAACAGATAAAACTACTTTAGTCAATTTTGATTTATGCCCGACTGTCTTCCTGTAGTTTGCCTTAGCATGAAATTTGGAAACTCTGATCTTTTCTCCTCTTATATTTTCCACTATATCTAAGCTTAATTTTTCCTTAAGATATGGATTCCCAACCTTAACTTTTCCCGCTTCCGACAAAAGTAAAACAGCTATATCTAATTTTTTTAAGTCTCCTAAGTAATCAACTACAAAAGGCTGATTAGGAATGATTTTATACTGCTTTCCCGCTACTTCACACACGACGTAATCTAACATGTGCTAAATTCTAACCTTTATTCCCCTTCTGTGTCAATTCTGCGTTTAAATTTCTCAACTGATGAGATCATACCTAAGGAAAAAAGAGTGGCTATTAAAGAACTGCCACCGTATGAAATTAAAGGCAAAGTAATACCGGTTATAGGTAATAGCCCCAAATTCATTCCGGTGTTAACAAAGAATTGAAACAAAAGCATAGATAAAGTGCCAAAAATAATTAAAAAATTAAATAAATCATTAACCGAAGTGGCAATTTTAATGCAGTAAATAAATAAAAATAAATACAAGGATAAAATAATCAAGGATCCCAAAAATCCCATTTCTTCGGCAATTGAAGCAAAAATAAAATCAGTTCTAAATTCCGGTAAGAATTGCAATCTTGACTGTGTACCTCTTCCCAATCCTCTTCCGAAAAACTCACCTGAACCTACAGCAATTGTTGATTGAATTAAGTTATAGCCGCGGCCCAGTGGATCACTGTCAGGGGATAAAAAAGAAGTAATTCTTTGTTTTTGATAATCGTGCAAAAAAAGCCAGCTTGTTGGAACAATAAATAAAATAATAAGTCCCAGGATTAAAATTTTCTTAAAAGAAACCCGAGCCCCAAACAACATTCCAAACCAGATTGCCAAAAGAGATAAAGATGATCCTAAATCCGGTTGTTTAAATATTAAAATTACCAATGGTAAACTTATAAGGAAACTTTTAAAAATACTAATCCAGGAAGGAAAATTCTTAGACCAGAATTGTGCCAAAAATAATATTAAAACCGGTTTGGCAAATTCTGATGGTTGAATATTAAATATCCCCAGAGGTATCCACCTGACTGACCCGCGGGCTTCTATTCCTAAAAATAGGACTAAAATTAGTAATAAAACTATTATTATATATAATGGGAAAATTAAATTTTTTATGGATTTAACTTCGATCTGAGAAATAAAAAAATAAGTTAACAACCCGACAAATGTAAAGACTGTTTGTTGTATTGCAAGCTCTACTGATGAAGAATAAATAACCAAAATTCCAATAGAAATCAAAAGTAAGCTGCAAAGTAATATTGGAATATTAAATAGTTTAAGAAACATCTACACTTTTTCAACTTTTAACTCATGTGCCTCACTAATCGAGATAGATGCTGTCCCTTTTAAGATCATATCTTCAAAAGATTTTGGCCAAGAAGGCATAAATATTTTAGTTTTATCAGTTAATGTTAAATTTTGCATCTTTCTAAGCTGAGCAACTTGTCTCATTAGATCCCTGGCTTCTCCTTCTTCTTTAAGTTCTTTCGTTATTTTCGTGTCCAATTCTACACCCAAATCTTTTCCTGCTTTAAACTCCACTTTTTTAACATTTAATTCTTCTGCTAAAATCTGCTCTAATTCATTATCCAGTTTCTCAGTTCTAAGGTAAGTTATTTTTGCAAGAGGCTGTCTAAGTTTAATTCCCTCTTCTTTCCTTTTTGCATGAGCTTTCTCCGCTATCTCCCTAATTACCTCCATGTCTCTTATTAATTTTTCATCTAATAACCCCTTATCCCCCTGGGGAAAATTCTGAAGATGCACAGATTCTTCCCCTGTTAAATTTTTAAATATTTCTTCTGCAATAAAGGGTAAAAACGGAGCAAGAAGTTTTGACACTGCTACTAAAACACCGTACATAACAGATAACGCAATATTCTGATCATTTTGATCAACATTAAGTCCCACTCTGCCTCTTGACCTACGAATATACCAGGTAGAAAAATCGTTCACTACAAAATCTTCTGTGTTTCTCGCAGCTGTTGCAGCATCAAATTCCTCC
Source organism: uncultured Gammaproteobacteria bacterium (assembly GCA_964362195.1). Classification (GTDB taxonomy): domain Bacteria; phylum Patescibacteriota; class Microgenomatia; order Daviesbacterales; family UBA10151; genus CAYICZ01. The sequence continues at coordinate 26,862 of CAYICZ010000001.1, forward strand.
AAGTGCTTATTAACAAGCAAGGTGAGAGCTGTCAATTTTGATAGAATCCACTTGTCTAAAACCCCAATCTCCCCCATATCCCTAATTTCCCCTACTTCCCTTTTTGCCAAGCTGGCATAGTCAATAAAAAATTTATAACTGTTCCAAAGAATCAAATAAAATCTTCTTTTAACCTCACCTGCATTGTTATAGCCAAAAAGTAAATTGCTTTCCGGATTTTGAGTTACATACATCCATCTCATCACATCAGCACCAATCTTATCTGCCGCTTCATTAAATTCAATAGCATTACCCTTAGATTTATGCATTGGCTCACCTTTTTCATCCAAAAGTGAGGCAAATCCCAAAATGTTTTTAAACGGAGCCTTGTTTGACAGCGCAGTACTCATTGCAATTAAAGAATAAAACCAATTCTTAAACTGTCCGGGGAAGCTTTCGGTTATAAAGTCAGCCGGGAACCAGCCGTTTGGAAGAGTAGAAAATGGCACTATGCCTGCATCCAGCCAGGGATTTCCCACATCAGGAATTCTGGAAATTATCTCTTCACATTTTGAACACTTTATTTTTATTTGATCAACCCAAGGCCGGTGAGGAGATTTTCCCTCAAACTTATCCCAACCCTCTATTGATTTTTCCTTAAGTTTTTCTTTATTCCCTATAACTTCAAAATTGCCACACTTATCACATTCCCAAACCGGTAAAGATAGCCCCCAATATCTTTTTTTGGAAATTAACCAATCATGCATATTTTTAAGCCAGTCAAGTTCACGCTCCAGTCCCCATTTTGGTATCCAGTTAATATTCTTAACAACATCAACCATCTGTTCTCTGAATGTTTTACCAGATTCATCATCACGATCCATTGATATATACCACTCATCAACCACTCTCCAAACTAATTCTGATTTACATCTCCAGCAACTTGGATATCTATGCTTTATTCTTTCGGTCTTAAATAAAAATCTTCCATTCTCTTTTTTTATCAGAAAATCTATTATGAATTCTGGATGTTTTTTGGCATTTTTACTACTAAACTCCTCCATCTTATCCAAATAATTTGCTTCCTCATCAATTAACTCAATAACCGGTAGGCTCAATAATTTAGCTAACTTAAAATCTTCAGATCCGGCCCCGGGTGCTACGTGTACTAAACCAGTTCCCTCTTCTCCACTAATAGGCAAAATTAAATCATCAGTTGCAACTACTCTGTGAACATATTCATCTAAAGCTTCAGAAACTCTGGGCAAATGATCAAAAGGAGAATCATACTCTAAACCAACTAAATCCAATCCTTTAATTTTTTGTCCCTCATATCCTAAAACCTTTGCCCGCTCTTCCATCAGATAAATAAATTCTTTATCCAGTTTAATCTTTAGGTATGTCTTTTTTGGATCAACTGCCACTGCAATATTTGCAGGAATAGTCCAGGGAGTCGTAGTCCAAACAACTAAGTATTCATTACTTCTGTTTCTAATCGGCAATTTAAAATAAACTGATTCATGATCAATTTCTTTATAATCTTCTGTTAAAATCTCATGCTGGGAAATTGCTGTGCCGCATCTGGGACACCAAGGTACACTGTCATGTCCTTTATAAAGCCATCCTTTATCCGATACAACTTTCAAAAAATTCCAGATTGCGTAATTATTCTCATCAGAGGAAGTATGATAAGAATTATCCCAATCCATAAAATAACCCAATCTTTTTGATTGTTCTGTTTGAATACTGGAGTATTTTTTAACCCTTTCTTTACAAAGATTAATAAACTTTTCCAGACTTTTAAATTTGTCTCCGGAAATTAAATTTTCTATATCTTTTTTGCTGTGGAGTCCCAGTTCTTTTTCAACTTCAACTTCAACCCAAAGTCCTTGCTCGTCAAAACCATTTTGAAATCTCTGGGCGAATCCCTTCATATTAAAAAATCTCTGCCAGACATCCTTATACGTCCTGCCCCAGGCATGATGTACTCCCATTGGATTATTGGCAGTAATTGGCCCATCCAAAAAAGAGAATTTATTTTTAGAGTCATTATTTTTTTCTAAATATTTTTTAACAATACCTTTTTTGTACCAATAATCTAAAAGCTCTTTTTCAAGAGCTGGAAAATCGACTTGTGACGAAACGCTTTTAAATTTATGCATGGAGTAATTCTAACAAAAAAAACCGATTGCGGCTAGCGGTTGGAGCGGAGAAATGCGGGGATTTCTAAATCTTCTTCATCCTCATCTCTTTGGATTTTTTCCTCTACTTCAGAGACTGTTTGAGGTTTTTGTTCTTCCTCCTCAGGCTCCTGCTCAAATGAGCTTTGCTGAGATTGAATTGGAGAAGTAGCAAATCCAGATCCAACATATTCCCTCAGTCTTCTTCTTGTTTCATCAAAACCTGTGGCTATAACTGAAATTTTAATCTGATCCAGTTGATCTTCCTTGATGGTTGCACCAAAGATAATATTAGCATCAGGATCTGCAGCCTGAGCAATAATTTGGGCAGCCTCATTAACCTCAGTCATAGACAAATCTGCCCCTCCAACTATGTTGAACAACACTCCCTTGGCACCTTCTATTGAAACCTCCAAAAGCGGGGAAGCAATAGCCATCCTGGCTGCAGCAGCAGCCCTATTCTCTCCACCTGCTACCCCGATTCCCATCAAAGCAGATCCGGCATTGCTCATAATGACTTTTACGTCCGCAAAATCAACATTAATAAGTCCCGGCACGGTAATCAGATCAGAAATACCCTGCACTCCCTGACCTAAAACGCTGTCAGCAAGTCTAAAGGCTTCCTGCAAAGAAATATTTTTATCAACTGTTTCCAGTAATCTTTGATTTGGGATAACAATTAATGCATCAACTTTATCTTTTAACTTTTCAACTCCTTCCTCTGCTACTACCATTCTTCTTGTACCTTCAAATGAGAAAGGCTTGGTAACAACAGCCACAGTTAGAGCTCCCATAGATTTAGCAACTTGTGCCACAATCGGGATAGCTCCTGTACCGGTTCCTCCACCCATTCCGGCTGTTAAAAAAACCATGTCCGCGTCTGCCAATACATCCTCCAGCTTTTGCGTTGACTCCTCAGCTGCTTGTCTGCCTATTTCAGGATCTCCACCAGAACCCAGACCCTTGGTCAACATCTCACCAATTTGTACTTTAGTGGGAGATTGATTATTCATTAAAGCCTGAGCATCTGTATTTATGGCAATAAACTCCACACCACCAATTTGTTGCAGGGCAATCATGGAGTTAATAGAGTTTGATCCACCACCACCCAGTCCTAGGACCTTAATCTTGGCAAATCTTTGAACATCCGGTTTTATCAACATAGTTTATATCTTTGGGCAGAATATAACAGAAACTTCTATCTAGGGCAAGAAGGATTTTACAAGACTTATTCCTTTTTGAATCATCCCTTTTAGAGGCAGATTTCCCGATAAAACAGGAATGTGGATATTCCTGTGACTTTCTTGCGTTGAACCATATAAAATCAAACCTGCAGCTGCGGCAAACGAAGGAGAGTCTATTTCATCAATCATTCCTGACAAGCCTTCAATAACTGCTAATCGTGCCGGAAAACCTAACACATATTTTGCCTGATCCAGCACTCCCGCTGTCTGTGCTCCTCCTCCGCAAATAACCAAACCGGAAGGTATTTGTGTACCAAAGCCACTCTTTTTTAGCTCTTTTCCAACATATTTAAATATTTCCTGAAGTCTTGGTCTAATTATTCCATCCACCACTGCTTTTTTAGAAATCTTTTGCACATCTTCAGCTAAACCAAGGGATTTGATATCCAAAAATTCTTCTTCTTTTTTCTTTGCTGACTTGATAGATTCTTCTTCCAAACTTTGCGGGTTTACGGGTAATTTTTCGATTTTACCCAGAGAAATTTTAATTTTTTCTGCTGACTCAAGAGAAACCCGAAGTCCGACAGCCATATCCGATGTAATATGCCTGGCACCGATTGGTATAACTGATGAATAAGCAACTGAACCATCAATAAAAATAACTACATCCGTTGTTTCACCGCCAATATCTATGAGCACCACTCCCAATTCTTTTTCAGTATCTGTTAAAACCGCAATTGAGGAAGCAATTCCGGAAAAAACTAACTCGGTTACATCAATACCAACCTCACTGACGCATTTAACTAAATTCCTCATTGAGGTAGAAGAACCGGTAATAATATGCGTCTCCGTCTCCAGTCTGACTCCGGTCATACCAATCGGATCCTTTATTCCTTCCTGTCCATCAACAGTAAAGGTTCTGGGAATAACATGTAATATCTCTCTTGATGATGGAAGAGGAATGGCTCTGGCTGCATCGTTTACTCTTTGAATGTCTGATGATCTTATTTCACCTTCCGGTTCGGAAACAGCCACTACCGCATGTTGATTAACGCTTTCAATTTGAGGTCCACCAAGAGCAACGAATGCGGAAGATATAGAGTATCCGGCCATTCTTTCAGCTGCTTCTACTGACTCGGTAATAGCTAAGACAGCTTCATCAATATCAACAACCTGGTTTTTTCTTACTCCGTGAGAAATAGTACTTGATACACCAATAAGATTTATTTTACCGCTCTCATCAACTGAGGCAATCAGGGTAGCTATTTTGCTTGATCCAACATCAATTCCACAGATTACTTTGTCTTTGGCCATAAACTATTTTTTCGGGGCATATTTAACTACGGGTTTATCAAATCTTAAATCGATAAACTCCAGTTTACTACTCCCTATTTTAGCTTTCTGCACGATCAGTTGTAAAGATGCAATTTGAATATCTATATCTTCACTTAAATCAAACACTACTTTAGGATTCCCGGATGTGATGAAGAAATTATTAAAAATGAAAATATGAGAATTATTTAACCCCTGATCTTTTAAAGATTTTAATATACTCAGAGCTTTTGCTAAATAATTATTAATAGGTTTATCTCCAAAAAAATAAATTTTTGGTAAAACTAAAGAGTCACCCTTTGAAAAAATTATCCCTTCATCATCAATCAGACTAGGTTCATCTGTCGAATTGGCAGAAGGAGTTGCTAAATTTTCAATTAAAGACGAGGCACTTGCTTCCCAATTCTTGATTGAATAAAGTGCAGCTTCAGGAATTCTTCCAATAATATCCAACTTAATTTTATCAGGTAAATTTTTGGAGAAATTAATTTTTTTAATACAAATAAAATCCGCTTTAAGAGCTTGTTCTACTCTTTTTTCATCAACAAGAAAAAAGTTTTGTCCAAAAAGATTAGATTTTTCTGTTAAGTTTTTCTCATCTGTACAATTTATTCTTTCACTTTTGATATCTATTTTTTTAATAGTAAAAAAATTTGACCTGAAAATTGCAATAAACAATAACAATAAAACAGCTAAAAACAGAACTGACTTTATTCTCATATTTCTTGCTTTACCAAAATAATTGTCTCCAAAGCTACCCTCTTGGCTGCATCAGGAATTATAATCTCTTTGGCCTTCCTGGCATTTTCTTTTAGTTTTTTAAGATTATCTAACATATTTTTTATATTTTCATATAGGGTTTTGGCGTTTAATTTTGACTGAGGTAAAATTTTTACCAAACCCAACTCTTCAAAAAATTTAGCATTTTTATTTTGTTCATCCTTATAAAGATAAGGTATTGGAATAACCAAAGCCGGTAAGCTCAAATAGGCAAGCTCACTTAGTGTATTTATCCCTGCTCTTGAAACTACCAAATCAGCTTGTTTAAGTCTTCGTCCCCAACCTTCTCCTATCCATTTTTTTACAATATACCTTTGATTTTGCAACTTTTCCAATCTTTCAAAATCACCAAATTTATTATCTCCTGTTACATGAGTAATAGATGCTATCTTAGTTAATCTATCTAAAGATTTCTCAATTGCTAAATTAATAACATGTGATCCCTGATTACCTCCTGTCACTAAAATATTCACACTTTTTCGGTGATACTGTTTTACGTTATTTATAATTTCTTTTCTAAGAGGGTTACCAGTCAAAATAGCTTTTGGGTTTTTGGTTGGAAAGGACACGGCAATTTTATCTGCAAAAAGATTGGAGATTTTATTTGCCAGACCTAAAACTAAAGTCTGTTCATGAACTATAATTGGCACTGATAAAAACCAACCCATAACAACTAAAGGAACTGCAATGTATCCTCCGAATGATAAAATCACATCTGGCTTTTGGGAAACAAGAATAAAAAAAGCCTGAATAAATCCTACTGGAATTTTTAAAAAAGAGATTATAGTATAAGGATCAAAATGTCTTCGCAATCTACCAGCTATGATAGGGATAAATTTTACTCCCATGGATGGTAAAACCTTTGATTCAACTGAAGATGAATTATCTCCTTCAAGCGTTGTTTTTCTTCCAACATAAATAATCTGGGCAAAGGGCTCCATTTTCAAAAGTTCCTCAATCACTGCAACAGCAGGAGTAAAATGTGCTCCTGTAATCAATATTTTCATACAGGTTTAATTATACCTAAATCTAAGCTGATTGTCAGATAAATAAGGACCAGCCTTGCGAGGCCAAATCAATTAATCTATACTAAATTTATGCCTGCCAGAAATAGAACAAAACAATATACAGAAAATGGTTATTACCACATCTACAACCGTGGTGTAGAAAAAAGATTGATATTTATAGACTTGCAGGATTATGCAGTTTTTCTTTCTTATCTTAACGATTATTTAACTCCAAAGAAAGAAAAAGAACTTCAAGATAAATTTTCTGGCCCAAATACTTCTTATAAAGAAAAGGCTAGAATTTTAAAATTACTACGCCTAAAAAATTATTCTGACGAAATAACAGTGCTTGCATACTGTCTAATGCCTAATCACTTTCACTTCTTCCTAAAACAAAAAAACAAATATTCTATCAATCAATTCCTGCATTCAATATGTACAAGATACACTATGTATTTTAATAGAAAACATAAAAGAATAGGTCCATTGTATCAGGACATCTATAAAGCAGTCTCAATTGATCATGAAGAACAATTCATTTACTTATCAAAATATATCCATAAACAGGCACTTTCTCACAAAAAATCTCCAAGCTCAAAAGAACCAGCCTTACGAGGCTACGAACAACAACCTTCCTCTTATCCTGAATACTTGGGAGAAAGAAAAACTGACTGGATCCATCCGGAAGATGTATTAAATTATTTTTCCAAAACGAATCCTAAACTTTCATATAAAGCATTTGTAGAGGAAATTGGCGATGATTTTTCAATTATACAAAATGAGCTATTGGAGGATTAAGATTCCTAAAACTAAGCTGATTGTTTGGAAATGTTAAGCAGGATTCCAACAGCGGCCAGATTGGCAACTAATGCTGAGCCACCATAGGAAATAAAGGGCAGAGGTACGCCTGTTAACGGAAGGAGTGCAGTCATAGCAGAGAGATTAATCACCACCTGAATCCCCAGCCAGCTAATTAATCCTAAGGCTAAAATTTTTCCAAAATTATCAGGACAATTTGTGGCAATTTTAAAACCCCGATGCATTAATATCCCAAAAAGAGTAATTAAAAAAAGCCCTCCTAGCAAACCCAGCTCTTCTCCAATAATTCCAAATATAGAATCTGTGATAACCTCAGGAATATATTCAAATTTTTGTCTTGAATGACCCAAACCTAATCCAAATAAACCTCCGGAACCTAAGGCGATCAGGACTTGGGATATATGGTAGGTAAATCCTTGCGGATCAGAAAAAGGATCTAAAAAAGCCGCAATTCTTTTGCTCCTATAACCTGAGGTAAATATCAATACCAATAATCCTCCAACCATAAATGGTATGGCTGCTAAAAAATGCCAAAGCGGACCATAGCTGACAAAATATAAGACAGTTGATATAGCAACAAAAACAATAGCAGAACCCAAATCTTTTTGCAAAACAGCAGTAATAAAAGTAACTATTCCTACAAGGACAATAAAAGGCATAAGCCGTACTTTTTTCTCAAAAATACTCGCCAAAAAAATCACACTTGTTAGCTTGATAATCTCCGCAGGTTGCAATGTTAATGGTCCCAAGCGTAGCCACCTGTGAGCTCCCCCACCTGAAACTCCCAAACCAGGTATAAAAACAGCCAGCAATAGGATTAGGGAGAAACCTAACATCGGGAAAGCTAAACTTTTAAATTTTTTATAATCAAAGCTGGAAAAAAAAAACATGGAAAACAAACCAATTAAAACCCAGATTAATTGTTGCCTTATGTAATAAGTGCCATCCTTAAAATCTTTAAGCGCTTGAATAACAGAAGCGTCGTATACCATAATTAATCCGAAAATTACTAAAATGCCTACAACAATTAATAGAGGATAGTCAATATTTTTATTTTGTAACTTCAGACGATCTTTTGAAAACTCCATAAAATTATCTAGATAGTAGTGCAATCCAAAGGCCAAAGATTGCAAAAAGGCCCTGGGCCAACCAAAACCTGGCAACTATTTTTGGTTCTTCCCAACCAATATATTTAAAATACATATGGATAGGGGATACTGGAAATAATTTTTTCTTTATAATTTTTTTGGAAAGTATTTGCAACAGCGACGAACCAACTATTACAACAAACATACCGCCAATAATCGCCAGAGCTAAAATTTTTCCTGTTAAAAGTCCAACAACTGCCAGAGTTGCACCAAAAGCAAACGCTCCGGCATCTCCCAAAAAAATCCTGGCAGGCCAAACATTAAAATAAAGGTAAGCAAAAAGCGCCCCAATCCAAATCCCAGCAAAAGAGGCTAAAGTTAAATCCAGAAACGTTGAAGTTAAAGCGAGAAAAGCAAATAAACAAATCAACAAAAGCCCTGCAGATAAACCATCTAATCCATCGGAAATATTATAGGCATTAGAAAAAGCAACTATGGTAAATGCTGCCAAAGGAATATACCAAATACCTATTATCAGATTTCCCAAGCCGGCAATATACAAATTATTAAGCCCCCCTAAAAAATAAAGCATTGAAGCAATAGCCAGGGCAAAAATCGACTGAATTAATAGCATTCTTTTTCTGCCAAGTCCAAGAAATTTTCCTTTTCTTCTGGTAATAATCAGCTTAATATCATCAACCATTCCCAAAGATCCAAAAGAAATTAGGGTAATAAGTAAAATACTTAAGCTAATTTTATCTACATCAGGACTGAATAAAGAATATCCAATGCTAAGTAATATTAAAACCAAAATCAAAAGTATTCCTCCTCCAGATGGAGTATTCTCATCAGATTTCATAAGAGCATCATGAATTGGAGTATCTGATTGTTTTAAATCACTTTTATTTTGTTTCCCAAAGCGGCGCTTTAAATAGAAAAGGAAGTCAATAAAAGGCACCATAAAAATGCCGGTAATTACAAACGATAATATAACCAAACCTAAAAGACTTGTCATTTTTTTGCAATTCTTTTTACTACTTCATCCAGTCTAACTGCACGGGATGCTTTTATCAAACAAACATCCCCTTTTCCCAGGCCTCTAAGCAATCTGCTGACAATCTGAGAATTTGCTAAATTAATTTCAAGTCTTTCTTCTAAAAAACCCAAGTCTTTTAGCTCTTCTGCTATAAACTTTGTATCTCCTTGACCCAGTAATACTAAATCCAGCTTTTCCTTATAAATTTTCTGGGCGATTTCTCTATGTAACATCTCCGAATACTTACCTAATTCCTTCATTTCACCCAGGACCAAAATTTTCCGCCTCGATGGAATTTGAAGGAGAGTATCAATGGCTGCATCCACCGCTGCTGGTGACGAGTTATAAGTATCATCTAAAATTACAGATCCATTCGGTCCGGCAACAGGCTGCATTCTATGCTCAGCGGGTTGAATAGACTCTAAAGCCAATTTTATTTTAGTTAAAGGAATATCTACACTAACTCCTAAGGTTGCTGCCGCTAATGCAGAGTATACCTGGTGAGATCCTAAAAGTTGAAAATTTATCTTTACTCTTTCAACTCCTAAATTTAACTCAAAAGAGGTTTTAAAATTTTCTATTTTAATATTTCCTGCCCAAACAGTACAATTTTTGTTGTCAGTTCCAAAATATAAAATATTGGCCTTACATATTGCAGCTAGTTTTTTGCTGTTTGGATCATCAAAATTAAGAATTGCTACCCCGGAGTTTGGCAAGCTCTCAATTAGTTTACCTTTTTCTTCAGTTATTTCATCTAAATCGCCTAAATATTCATTATGAGCATAGGCTATTTTTGTAATAATGGCTGTCATTGGTTTAATTAAAGATAAATAAAAATCCATCTCACCTTTGTACTCCACGCCCATTTCTAAAATTACTTTTTTGATAGTTGGATTAATTGCCAGTAAGGTTGAAGGAATATTGAGAATAGGATCAAGATTAGACTTTGTAGCAATAGTTTTAAATTTTTGAGACAATACTGCCAAACAAGCCTGAGTGCAAGTAGTTTTACCTACAGATCCGGTAATTCCAACAAACATATCTTTTGGATACATTTTTGCATACTGTTTAGCTAAATAAATTCGCAGTAAGTGTATCGGTTTTTTGTAGATCGGAATACTTGTCCTGTAAGGTGTGATCTGAGACCAAATGGGATGAGTCTTAATATCCATAACTAATCTGTAATTCTTTCAATATCAGCACCTAAACTTTTCAATTTTAGAACAACATCAGCGTATCCTCTTTCAATTAATTCGGATTGATTAATTACACTTTTACCCCGGGCTGCAAGTGCAGCCAAAACCAAAGCCATTCCAGCTCTAATATCCGGAGTTTCCAATATTCTTGCCTTTAGTTTTGTTGGACCATAAACAATGCTTCTGTGTGGATCTGCTAAGGTTATATTGGCACCCATTGAAATTAACTTATCTACAAAAAACATCCTGGATTCATACATCCAGTCGTGACAGAGAATTACTCCCCTAGATTGAGTTGCCAGTACTATTGCCACACTCATTAAATCTGTAGGAAATCCCGGCCAGATATTAGTTGTTAGTCTTTGAGGTGACTTTAACTTCTCAGATGAAAATACAATACTGTCATCTGTTTTTTTAATCCTAATTCCAAATTCTATCAAGGGTGAAAGCACCGGATCCAGATCAGTATCATCTATTCCTTCAATTTCTATCCTACCACCTGTTATAGCAGCTGCCACGCCGTAAGTACCAACTTCAATATAGTCTATCCCAATCCTAAATTTGGTTCCAAAAAGTCTTTCTACCCCTGTTATTTTTATGGTTGAAGTCCTTACTCCTTCAATTTTTGCTCCCATAGATATAAGCATTTTGCATAAATCAACTACATGAGGCTCTATTGCACAATTTCTTAAGATAACAGTTTTCCTACTTAAAACTGATGCCAATATTAAATTTTCGCTAGCTGTTACAGATGCTTCCTGTAAAAAAATATCAAAATTCCCTCCCTCATCCTTTCTTAAATCCAGTGAATACTTTAAATTATCTTTTTTTACACTGGCACCTAAAGATTTAAAGCCCGTAAGGTGGGTTTCTATGCTTCTTCTTCCAATTATATCTCCACCCGGATGATAAAAAACCACCTTCCCAACCCTTGACAATACACTTCCCACAAGTACAATCGACCCCCGAAGTTTAGTCATTAACTCCTCAGACAAAGTAAAATGACGAATATTTTGTGCTTTTATAGTTAAGATAGAGCCGGATTTTTCAGCAGAGACGCCTAATTTTTTAAGGATTTTAAGTAAAACTTCTGTATCTTTTAAATCAGAAATATTTTCTAAAATAACTTCCTCCTGAGTCAGAAGTGCAGCTGCCACACAAGGGAAAACCGAGTTTTTGTTACCCGATACTTTAATCTTACCCTTTAAGATTTTTCCACCTGTTATTTGATATTTCATTTTTTTAATTTCTTGCTTTCACTTTAAATACTGCTGATAAAATTATATGCTTTTTTAAAGATAAACTATCAGCTGAAATTTCATCAATTTCCAAGCTAGAATCTATTACTTTAATACTTTTGGCGAGATTTTGCAAAAACCTGGACAAAAATAAATTACCACCAATTGTGCCGGGTAATCCCAAAAATCCCTCGTTTAATAAATTCTGTGATTCTAGAAACTGCGCAAACTTACTTATACTGACTCCTGAATCAACCTCAATTAAAGCTTCTTCCACACCTATTCCAAATTTTGTTACTTTACCCTTCAGCGAAATTGTTTTTATATTTTTTGTGCGGTTTTTAATTACTAAACCATCAAAACCAACATCTGAGATCATAATTTTACTTCCTGAGCCAAATAAAAAATATGCTAATTTTAGCTCTCTGCACATAGTAATAATCTTTATCAAGTCTGAAGAAGTAAATGCGATAAAAAATAATTTCGCCGGGCCGCCTAAATTTAAGGCCGTATAATTTTTAAGCGGTTCATTAAACTTAAAACGGTCAGTTCCAAAAGAATCTATTATTAGCTTAAATTTATTATCCATTCAGTGCTTTATCTACAGCTTCAAAATCTGACCAAGGAATTTCCTCTTTACCATTATAATTCATTGCATTTTCATGACCTTTACCAAAAATCCCCACAGTATCTCCTCTTCTGGCTAAAATATTTATGGCAAAATCAATAGCTTTTTGTCTATCATTTATTACAAAAAAATTTATATTATTTCTTGCCCCTGCTCTTTGTGCTCCTTCTGATATTTGTTTGTTAATAATATCCAGCTGTCCTCTTGGGTCAACTGATGTCACAATAACAATATTGGATATTCTTTGGGTTACTTCTCCCATTAAGCTTCGCTTGCCCACATCTCTAAAACCTTCAGCCCCGATTAAGGAAATTAGTCTATTTTGGGTTTGTTGTTTTAGTGTTGCCAAAACCTGCTCTAAACCATTAGGGGTATGCGCAAAATCAATTACAATTTTAATGCCTTTTCTATTTTTTATAAATTCCATTCTGCCCTTAATTCCTTCAAAATTTTCCAGACTTTCAATGGCAATTTTTTTATCTATGTTTAAAGCAAATGCTACAGATAAAGCCGCAAGAGCATTTTCCAGATTATAATCTCCCGAGATTTTTAGTTTTAATTTCAAATCTTTTTGAGAGAAATCACCTTTATCTAAACCAAAAGTAATTAATTTACCTGATGTTTTCACTTTATCTTTAAGGTTTTGATTAATAACTGTAAATGTTACATTTTTAATTAATTTAAACTTTGCCAGAGAATAATTTTCAAAAGTTTTATGATAATCCAAATGCTCGTGAGTTATATTAGTAATAACTCCAATGTCAAAGTTTATTCCCCAGAATCTATATTGATCCAAAGCATGTGAAGTAACCTCCAAAACTAAATATTCATCTCCTTTTTTGACAGATTCTTTGGCTATTTTTTGTATAGTAAATGGATCTGGAGAGGTTACGTGAAGTCCCGGGGAATTTATCGTTGAAACCATAGACACTTTTTTACCGGCATCTTTTAAAATTTGATAAACCATATTGGTAGTTGTAGTTTTCCCATCAGTGCCGGTTACCCCGATAACTGTTAATCCCCTGGCAGGGAAGCCATAAAAAATATTGGCCAAAACTGCTTTGGGTAAATGATAAAAATTATTAATATTTTTTTGAGAAATAATTTTTTTAATTAATTGTTTCATCTGGATCAGATTATATCATTACTCACTTGGAGCAATTTTGTAATATGAAAAAAGCTCTTTGGCAATTTCAAAAAAAGTGGGGGCAGCGGTTTCAGCTCCAAATATAGAAGCAGTAGGTTGATCGTATCGGACAAGCATGACAAATTTTGGATCATCAACTGGTGCAAATCCCACAAATGAAGCAATTGTCTTAGTTGGATCATAATGCCCGGCAACCGGAATTTGAGCTGTACCTGTTTTACCGGCTATTTTAAATCCCTTTATCCTAAAAAACTTTGCTTCACCTTCTTCCACTGCTGCAACCATCATCTCTTTCATAGTATCGCCAGCTGACTTATTTAAAACTTGTCTGATAATTTTTGGTTTTACCTCATATAAACCTCGTTCATCTTTTATTGCTTTTACGATATGTGGTTCCATTAAAAAACCTCCATTAGCAATTACTGATACAGCACTGACCATCTGTATCGGGGTCACTGCAATACCCTGTCCAAATGAGGCTGTTGCCAAATCTATTTCTCTCCAGTTGCTTTTAGGACGGATCTCAGGAGAGGATTCATCCTGCAGGTCAATATTTGTTGAATTTCCAAATCCAAAGTTTTGCAGATATGAATAAAACTTATCCAGGCCTAGTTTCTGTCCCACAAAAACCATTCCTGTATTATCTGAATGAATAATCACATCAGCCATTGTCAAATTAGGGCGATATTTATTATCCCAGGTTCTAATATCAAATCCACCAATAGAAACCGGACCTGAACATATATCACATTTTGTATCTGGTTTAACTAAATCTTCATTTAAAGCTGCAGCCATAACCAAAACTTTAAAGGTCGATCCGGGTTCATACTGATCAGCCACTATTGAATTTTTGTAGTATTCCTTCGGAAAATTATAGTATTTTAAAGGATCATAATTTGGAAAGGATGCCAGCGCTAAAATAGCACCGGTTTTAGGATCCATTACCACTGCAGATGCTGCCTTGGCACCGTATTTTTCAATTCCAGTCTTTAAAGCATCCTCTACAATAAATTGGACTGATCTATCAATATTTAAACTTAAATCCTTACCGTTTTTTGCATTAGTATTTAAAAAGTTTCCTATTAGAATAGGCAGGCCCAGCGCATCTTTTTCACTGCGAATGAAACCGGACACGCCTTTTAGTTCTCCATCATAGAGACCTTCTAATCCAAAATAGCCGCGAGTACCGCCTTTAGCATCTGAACCTACAAATCCCAGAAGATGAGCGGAAGAGGATCCCTCCGGATAAAAACGGCTGTTAGTTTGATCAAAACCAATTCCTGAAAGATTTAAATTATCTATCTCTTTTCTTTTTTCAAATGTAATATTTTTTTTCAAAGAAACCCAATAAAGATCCTGCGTGAGCTTATTTATGAAATCTTTAGCCAAATCATCTATTTTTTCATTATCCTCTGCCAGAACTTTTGCCAGTATATATGAAACAGTCATAATTTGATCTTTGGTTAATGTTTTGGGTAAACCAAAAAGCGAAAAAGTTGGGTTAGAGGAGGCAAGGATTGAATAATCTGAAAAATAAATATTCCCTCTTAGCGCTTCAACTTGACTCTCTGTAAAATGTTGATCCTCTGCAAGGGATTGCAGGAAAGGAGCTTTTATTATTTGCCAATAAATGAGGCGGATTAAAATTGCCACAAAAAATAACAGGAAGAAAATTTTAATCCAGAGTATTCGCATTTAACGAATATATTGTATACTTTCAGGCTTTGAAAAACCAAGTTGAGCTGATTTTGAAGCAACGCTTATAAGTGAAGCGTTTTTTGCAATTTCATTTTCTAAAATTTGATTTTCTATTAACAAGCTTTTTGACAGTTTAGATAAATTCTCAAACCTTTCTCCATATGCAACCATAGTGTTACTAACCCAAATTTCTATAGTAACTAATATAAACAGAGTTAGAATAATCAAAGCACCGTATTTTTTAGGATATGCTGGCTTTTTTTCTTCCGGCTCAAATTTTTTGATTATAGTCATATTTTTTTAAAAACTCTCATCTTGGCAGATCTGGATCTTGGATTTTGAATTATTTCAGAATCAGCAGGTATGATTGGCTTTTTACTCATAACTTTACCCATTCCTTCCTCTTCCCACTCTTTAAAAGTAAATTTAACGATCCGATCCTCAAGTGAATGAAAAGAAGTGACAATAATGCGACCATTTTTTTCTATTAATTCAAAAACCTCTTTTAATCCTTCCTTAAGCGCTCCTAATTCATCGTTTACAAATATCCTTAAAGCCTGAAACACTTTAGTGGCTGGGTGGATCTTTCCTGATCTCCCAATTGCTTTCTCAATAACCTGAGCAAGCTCTAAAGTTGTCTCAAATCTCTTTACTTGACGGGAGCTGACAATAAAGTCAACCACACGCTTAGAATATTTTTCCTCACCCAGATTTTTAAATATTTCATCTAGCTCCTTTCCTGATAAATTATTGACCAGATCCAATGCTTTAATTGCCAAAGTTGGATCCATTCTCATATCTAGTGGGCCCTCCTTCATAAAAGAAAAACCCCTTTGCGGAGTTTCAAGTTGCAAACTGGAAACCCCCAGATCAAATATTGCCCCAGCAAATTTTAGATCCTTAATGTCCGTTTGTTGATTTAATAAGTTCTTAATATCCCTAAAATTCCCGACAATTAATTTCCACTTATTTCTATCTATTTCTTCTATTTCAAACCTTTTTCGCACTCGCCCCAGGGCCTGCGGGTCTACGTCGATTCCGACTACTTTCCCTCCCCGCTTTATAATCTCTATCGTGTGCCCTCCGTCGCCTAATGTACAATCCAAGTACCAGGCATCTCGGATATTGAGTGCACCCAAACTTTCCTTTAAAAGAACGCTACTGTGATACCCCTCCATAAAGTCTCTCCGATTGCTTAATCCATTGATTTAAATCCCAAACCTCAAAATGATCACCAGCACCTATAATCAGCACCTCTTTTTTTAAATTTAAACTTTCCATAAATTCCTGAGGCAAAATAAATCTTCCTTGGCCATCCAAAGTGCATTCCTCAGCTTTAGGAAAGAGTCTTAATCTCTTAAGCCTACCTTCTTCGCTGGAAATAGGGAATTCTAAAACACTATTTGTTAATTTAAGCCAATTTTTCGGATCAAATCCCCAAAATTCCCCATTTTCCCCCAAAAGTATATAAAACTTATCTTCAGTTAACTCTCTCCTGAATCTCTTCGGTAAAATTAGTCTATTCTTGCCACTGAAATAAGTTTTATAGCTACCCAAAAACATATATTTTGGGCAGAATCACCATCTATTACTATTTTCCGCCATTTTAATATATTTTGTCAAGAGGGAAAATTAAGTGTGACGAGCAATCTACTTCTTAGAAGTTAAAACTGCAAAGATGCCGGCACCGGAGGCTTTGGAGGTTAATTTGGATCCTTCTATTTTTGTATCCAGCTCTTCCCAACTGCTTTCTGATTCATTATATCTATAAAGCTTGGCATCAGCAGGAGGATTTTCAGCCAGTTCCAGATTTACTGCCCCACCCTTCATATCCTTGGCAATAGGCACATTTAAAGCATAAACTTTACCCAAAACTTGCTTACCATTTGGCAATTTTGGCACTCCTGTTAAATCATTAATAATAGAATATCCAATATTGGTTAATCCGGTCCTGTCAGCATCAACTTTGTAGATTAAATGGTTATCACCTGAGGTAAGCACTCCCAAGGCTACATCCGGTCTTTGTAGATGCCATTGTGTACTCATCCTGTAGGCAGTATTACCTTTTTTGATATGCAGGGTAAGTGTGCCATTTTCTACTCCTTTATCATATTTACAGACATTTTTAGAACAAGTCCCGAATAAAATTTCCTGTTCATACTCCCCCTTTTTCTCTTTTGTCTCAAGGCTTCCCACAACTCCTCTGTCTATTGCTCCTCCGGTTCCTCCTTCTTCATCAGTGACTTTACCTCCGTTTGTAACTGTTTGATCAGGGGTAGAAGTATATGCCAGTTCATAGGAAATTGCATCATAAGATGAAGTTCTTTTTAAATTTAAAACCATGGCATTACCGTCGCGTCTGGGAAAAGTCAACGCGTAAGGTCCTTCTGCGTCAAAGGATAAATCAATTTCTAGAATTGGATTACTTGGCTTTGAAGAGATTTTTTGAAAAGCTAAGCTGATACCAGCTATAATTAAAACAATAATCACTGCTAAAATAGCAGTGACCTTATGAACAGATAACCAACTTTTTAATTTTTCCACTTACTTAATCATATCAGATAAATAAGTATTCAAGTCAACTATTTTAACTCTTTCCTGCTTAGCACTGTCTCTATCCCTGACAGTAACCATTTCATCATCTAGTGAATCAAAATCCACTGTTATACAAAAAGGAGTCCCAATCTCATCGGCAGAAGCGTATCTTTTACCAATATTCCCCCTATCATCCCAGGCCACCATAAATATAAGCTTTAAATCATCATAAATTTGCTTGGCTTTTTTAATTAACTCAGGCTTATTAGCAAGTAAAGGAAAAACAGCTGCTTTATATGGAGCTAGCTTAGGAGAAAGCTTTAAATAAACTCTTCCATTATCTTCAGTGTATGCATCTATTAATATAAATAAGGCAGACCTATCCACTCCTGCTGAGGTTTCTATATCCCATGGTAAATATTGCTCTCCGGTTTCCGGATCTCTATAACTTAAGTCCTGGCCGGAGTATTTTTGATGGCGGGACAAGTCCCAATCACCCCTGTTATGTATACCCATAAACTCAGACCAACCAAATGGGGCATTATACTCTATATCTGTTGCAACTTTAGCATAATGAGCCCGTTCTTTCTCCTCATGATCCCTGAATCTTAAGTTCTCTTTTTTCATCCCCAGGTATAAATAAAAGTCCATCCTGTTCTGTTTCCAATATTCAAACCACTTTTCCCCTTCTTTTTCATCATTCTTTATATAAAACTGAACTTCCATTTGTTCAAATTCTCTGGATCTGAAGGTAAAGTTCCCCGGAGTTATCTCATTTCGAAAAGCTTTTCCAATTTGAGCAATACCAAAAGGAATTCTGACTCTGGTTGAATCCAAAACGTTTTTAAAATTCACATGCACTCCATTGGTAATTTCTCCTCTAAGATAAATTTTTTGCTTAGGTTCAGTTACTCCTAAAAACGCTTCTACTAAAAGATTAAACTGTTTTTGCTCTGTCCATTCAACTTTATCCCCATGAATCTTTGCATGTTCTTTAATTTGATCTTGATGATCTGCTCTGAATCTTTGATGACAGAGCTTACATTCAACCAGTGGATCAGAAAAAGCTTCCACATGACCAGAGGCTTCCCAGGCCTTGGGATTCATCATGATTGCAGCATCAACCCCTACAATGTCTTCTCTCAGCTGCACCATGTCCTTCCACCAAAGATCTTTTAAATTCTTTTTTAGTAAAGCTCCGGCCGGACCATAATCCCAAGTTCCACTAAGTCCTCCATATATTTCAGATCCGGGATATATAAATCCCCGGCGTTTACAAAGAGCCGTAATTTTTTGCATTAAATCATCCATGAATTTTTTTTAAAACCTGCCTTGATTTAAGTGATCCCTCTATCACTCTTTCTAAATGATATCTTAAAACATTCTCCAGTTCCATAGCCTGATTCTCATTAATATCCATTTTCTCAACCTCATCCCAAGACGTAATTATTAAATACCCTAGTAATTTCCCAGTTTGTGCTGACACCCCAAGGGTGGAGATATAGGTTTTGGAGCTAAAATCTATAAAACCTAAGACCGATAATATTTTAACTTCAAATGCTCTGATCAGAATTTGTCTGGGTTTTCGCTCCAGTCTTCTTAAAACCTCAACCAAATGTTCGTATAAATTTCTATTTTCCTGATTTTCAGCAGTGAGTTTATCAATTAGCTCAATTATGTGATATGCATAAGTTGAAAGAGTCAAATCTGATTTTATTTTTTGAAAAGTATTTAAAGAGCTGGCCTCTGTTAAGATTAAAAAAGTCTTTGCAGGGTGGAGGTACATCGAAACCCGATTAAGCAACTCTACATTCCCAGACCTTCTGGAAGTAATTCTCCTGACTCCTTTTGCCAAAACAGAAATCTTGCCTTTTTGGAGGGAAAATACAGTTAAAATCCGATCCGCCTCCCCCAAATTCCTCCTCTTTAAAATAATCCCTTCTGTTTTAAATCCATGCATTAGATCTTAAATTCAAATTCTCTATCAGTATCCAGTTTAAAATCCATCTTTTGGGAGCCTTGAAGTTTAATTTTATACTCAAAATCTTTAGCTCCGGGCTGTTTTTGAATAAGCAGCTTGTACTCCCCTTTTGGCTGATAGGGGATTGTATATTCTATTTCCAGTTTTCTAGTGTTTTGCGGCCGCACTTGAACAAATGCTTCAAACACGGTTTTCCCCAAATCATCTTCTATTGTTGTCACAGCAACTTCTGAGCCTTTGGATGAGATTAATTTAGATCCAGCTGGCACATAAAACCTGACATAATCCCTGTTTATCCCGTTTAACCAGACCCCAAATGGCTGGTCATTTTTATATTCGATAGTTATTTTTTTGCGGGTCTCAGTGTTTTTAATATTAATTTCCTGGGTTACAGTTTGTGTTACATACAAATTAGATTTTCCGCCGGCAAAATTAGAATCATTAATGTGCAGGAAGTCTCCGTTATAATTTTTGATTTCTCCCGTCCAATTTAAAGAAGCAAGTGCTTCTTGCAACTTTGGATCATGCATATAAAACATCACATGTTTATTATTTGCCAAAAGGGCAATTGTTTCAATTAACTGAGGAAGCTTTTCTACATCAGCCCCAACAGATTTTGCCAAAATCTGCTGCATTAATACACCTAGAACTGCTTTTCTATCTTTCTCTCCTTTAGCAGCAATCTCTGCATAATTTTCCAGCTCATATATCACATTCGGACAGCTACATCTTTTATCCATCTCTGCAGAGTATTTTGTTCCATATACATCTATTGGCCCCGTTACCTCAATTAGATTTTCAACAACCTGGGTATCAATAAAAATTATTCCATCAAAAGGCAAACCTTCATCTAAAAGTTCATACATTTTTTCAAATTGCTTGGCAGAAGTAGGCACATCCGGTGATAGATTAGAATCCCTCATACTCCAGGCAGACCTGGCCTTACCAGACATTTCAGGCAAATACTTAACAATTGGTGCAGGAGGAGTTAAGGGACAGACTTTTGTTAAACAAACATTAAGCAGTTTCTCGTCCAGTCTATAAATATCATCAGAGGTAGTGGCTGAAACCTGTCCATTATTTATAGTAAGAGTTGCATAAGCTGTCATAAAACCACCTGTTGCCCTGATCTCTTTATCGTTTTGAAATAAAAGTAAATAATTCTTAGGGGTAGGTATGCCTAAAGCTTGTGGCGCAACCATTAGAGCATTTCTACCGGAAGTCACGGCAATTGATGATCCTATTATAAAATTCTTAGCAACTTCTAAATTTTTCCTGATTGTTTTGCCTTGAAAAGTTTCAGGATATTTATTAACATCTATATTTTTAACATCATCTGCGGCTTTTTCAAAATTACTTTGCACTTTATCAAGATATGGCAAGCTTTTGTCTAAAAGCTTCACTACCTGAGTTACTCTATCAGGCCCGGTCTTTGGATGCCCGTCAAATCCCAGCTCTGCTTTACTACCTGATAAATTATTTAATATCCAGTCAAGAGCAATTAATTCCTCAACCCCAGCACCAGTGAATCCTTTTACATCTGAATAATAACCACCTGCTATTGGAATAACTTTAAGCCAGAATAGAAAATTAAGAGCCAAATTTGCTTTCTGCAAACCCATCTTTGTTGCACTTAATTCTTTTGTTAACTGATCAAAGTTTTGCTCCTTGTATGCATTAATTAGTGATTTTGCGTGAGATGAAGTTTCTTTAAGACCAAGATATATAAAAATTGAAGGAAGTACTAAAGCAACCGTCAAAATCAGCAAAATTACACTTATTCTTTTGAAACCCTTATTAGATCTTTTTGATAATCTGAAAGTATTTATTCTATTTAAATTAGTAAGAGGCATATTAAATGGCTCCTCTTCCGGATAAAATAGCAGGCACGGTCTTAAATATTATCCAAATATCATAAATGAGTGATCGTTTTTTCACATATTTTGCATCCATCTTCACTCTTTTATCAAAATTAATTTCAGATCTTCCTGAAACCTGCCAAAGGCCTGTTACTCCCGGCTTACCGGATAAAATAATCTTAACAAATTTTCTGGAAGTTGGATACTTTTTTTGCTGCTCTTCCAGCTCATAAGGATAATAAGCCCTGGGTCCTACCAGGCTCATTTCTCCCTTTAATATATTAAAAAATTGAGGGAATTCGTCTATGGAAAATCTCCTGATAAACTTTCCTACTCTGGTTACTCTTGGATCATTGAATATTTTGTAGCTATTTTTCTTATACTCTTCTAAAAGTTTAGGATTATTTTCCAAAATCTCATGGGCATTTTGTACCATTGATCTAAATTTATAGATTTTAAATAAACTCCCCTTTCTCCCTGCTCTCATAGGCGTATCTGCTAAAACCGGTCCGGGAGAATCTAACTTAATGGCGAGCGCAACCAAAAAAAGTAAGGGAGAGAGAATAATTATTCCAATAATTGATCCAATTATATCAACCAGCCTTTTTAGAAAATCGTAGATCATAATTAATTAGTGTACAACATTGAAGCAACTGTTTGCTTGAAATTGTGGGCAAAAATTTGTTTGGAAAACTTAAGCGCATTTTCTTTGCAAGCATTCTCTTTAATTTGATTAAGTTTACCCAAAGTCTTAACTAAACTCTCTACAGTAGGATAGTCAAAGAAAAGGCCGGTTTTTCCTTCTATAATCGTTTCCAGTGCTCCCCCACCCCTAAAAGCCACCACTCCCTTACCTATTGCCTGAGCCTCCAGCGATACCAAGCCAAAGTCCTCCAGCCCTGGAATAATTAATGCTTTGCATCCTGAAAGTATTCTAACAACCATTTCATCATCCAATCCCCCGCTTATAATCTTAAGTTCTACTCCTATTTTCATGCAAGCTTCCTTTGCAAGGTCAATTCTTTTATAGGAATTATCCCTGGCAACTGTTAAAAAATATCCCCCATCAAAGCTTTCTATATCCTTAAATCTCTCTAGATCCACAAAGGGATAAACAACTTTTGAATCCTTTCTGTAAATTTTCTTTATTCTCCTCTTAGCATTTTCAGAACCTGCTAAAAAGTAGTCTACTCTATTTGCCGATATTTGATCATATAATCTTAATTTGGTCATTAAAATCTCAGCAAATCCCAGATTTCCATATCCGGAAAAGTGCCATAAAAATCTGGGCGGAGTGTGACAGAAACATATATGCTTTGTTTCCGGTTTTGTAATAATACTTTTGGCAAATCTGGTGGTATGAGAAATCACCAAATCAAAGTTGTCAAAGCTAAATTGCTCAAAAGCGATTGGGTAAAGCGGAAGGAGCGCTTTATATAAAGATTTCCATCCGGGAATTTTTTCCAAAAAAGAAGTGATTATTTTTTTCTTGCCAAATCTTTTTACTAATTCTTTGTTATTTCTGTCAAAAACAGATGTATAAATAGGCGCATCAGGATAAATCTGACAAATTCCTTCCAAAACTCTTTCCGCTCCCCCCCACTGGACTAAATCATCATGAACTATTGCGACACGCATTTTTGATATACCTCCATTGTGCTCTGAGCTAATTTTTCCCAGCTAAATTGTTTCACCCTTTTTTGACCTTTTTCTATCAAATCTTTTCTTAATCCTTCATCATTTAATACCTTATCTATCTTATTAACCATATCTTCCTTATCCCCCGGATCAAAATACAAACAAGCATCTCCTCCCACTTCTTTTAAAGACCCGGCATTTGATGAAACAACCGAGCAATCACAACTCATTGCTTCCAGTAATGGAATACCAAACCCCTCTTCAAATGAAGGCATTACAAAACATCTGGCATTTCTATATAAAGTCACTAACTCTTCATCAGATATAGCACCCGTATAAATAATATTTTTCTGCTGAAATTCTTTTTTGATCCTTTGCCAAAAATAATGATCAGATCCTGATAAAATTAAAGTTAAATCCTGATATTTTTTTTGCAAGACCAAAAAGGCCTTAATTAATCCTTCCACATTTTTATGCGGATGTGCATTTCCAACATAAAATATGTAGGGGGATTTTATTTTTGAAACCTTTGGAAGAATTGCTAATAATTTATCATCCACTGCTTCCGGTGTAACAACTATTTTTTCTTCTACTACTCTCCATTCCTTAATCAATAAATCTTTTACATAGTTGGATGGCACCAAAATTTTTAAAGATTTATTTATTGCGTTTCTAAAAATAGCACCATAAGCAAGCTGTTTAATTTTATAAGTAATTGGATTAAGGGTTGTTGATCTTCTCATCTGAAAATGTTGATGAATTAAATCATGAATTGTTACAATAAATTTTCCCTGATAAGCAAAGCTTGCGGGCATTCGCCCTAAAAAAATCGGCACATTAAAATGTGGAAAATGCACCAAATCAACTTTTAGGGAGTTAAGCAGCTTAGGTAACTTAATTTGTTCTGTAACTCCATACCAGCTGAAATCTGCTAAAATCTTTTTAAAATTTTTATTAAATGTTAAATTGTGAAAGTCGTTTTTGGAAAGAAGGATAAAATATTCATTTTTGCCGTCAAGCTTATTAATTAAATTTCTAATATATCTGCCAATTCCTGATTCTTGATACATTCTGGCATCAATTGCAATTTTCATACTTTTCCTAAATCCTCATAAATATCAGACAATTTTTTAGCAATCGGATCCCAATCATATTTAGCCTTAACCATTTTTCTGGCATTTGCTGCTATTTTTTGATAAAGATTTTTATTATTGAGCAGCTCAATTGCTGCAGATGCAATATCATCCGGTTTGTTGCGAATAACAACTTCAACTCCATCTCTTGCATCAGTTCCTCCAATACCAATACTGGTTGTTACAACAGGTAATCCGGAGGCAAATGCCTCAAAGTTTTTATATCTGGTTCCACCTCCACCATAAATAGGTGCAACTAAAACAGATGCTTCTTGATACACTTCCCTAATGTCTTCAACTTCCTCAACCTTAATATCATCAATTGCTAAATTTGGGAAAAATTTTTGAGCTTCTTTTCCGATAATCCAGAGTTTAGCCAAAGGCAAGGCTTTTTTTATTCTGGGCCAAATCCCCCTCACCAATATATCTACTGCTTCCCTATTTTGTAACCATGTAAAGTTACCCACATATAGTATAATTTGTTCCTTTACCCGGGCAGAAACGGACTTATTGAAATATATGCTATCCACTCCGTTTGGTACAATATCTACATCCAATTTAGGTACTTCAGAAATCATTATTCTTCTGTCTTCCTCTGACATCGCTACAACTTTCGAAGCTATCTTCCAATATCGAAGTTCCCAATATTTCATCTTTGAAACGTCGAAATAAAACAACGGCTTCAACGCTAGATTACGCGACTCTTTTGCAAAATGCCTATAAACTAAATATTCTATTGTTTGTTCAACTAAAAGGATGGGAATATTAGTCTTTGGAATATGCGGCATTACATAAAAAGTCTCTGCATGTATTAAATCAAACTTCTCCGAATTTAGTTTTTTTTCTATGGCTGATCTTTCTCCCTTAGCCCAATTTCTGATAACCAGGAATGGATAAAAAGAAAAACCAGTTTGTAAAATATTACTAAGCGTCCAGGGTTTTTCAGACCTGCTAAAAACCGAAACTTCCTCGCAAAATTTTTTAAGTTCCCCAACATATGCTCTTTCTTTCTCATTTTTAATTAGAGAGAATAAGGTAATCTTGTGCCCCAAGGAGGACAATCTTTTAATCAAATTATACGATCTTGTCTGTCCTCCGGTAAGTAAAGGATACGGTAAATATGGAGTAAGCATTAGGATTCTCATAAAAATTTTATCTTTCCGGGTCTAACTTAAAATCCAATTTTGATGTTAGGGTAGTTAAATCTATTATTATAAAATTTGGCTTTTGCTCTAAAACTTTAAAGTGTTTGCTGATCCAAACTGTTTTTGCGTCCATTGTTGTTGACACATAAGCGCTTACTCCATAATCTGCAATCATATCTGTAATAGGTAAAATTACAAAAGCAAAGCCTGATCTGTTTGTTTGATACAAAAAAGCAGTGTCCCCATTATACGGAGCAACAACAATTGTATCCTTGGGTAGTATTTTATCCGCCAACTTTCCTGCTTCCACAATGGATGGATTATTTATTTGATAAAGACCTATTATTTGCTTCCCTCCAAAATAAAAGGTAAGAATAAAAAGCAATAATCCTATGGGAATAGTCCAAATTCTTGCCAGGAAAAGATTGTTACCTTTTAACAGTTGCATAAAACCCAAAGATAAAAAGATCGAAGCTACTGGTATAAATAAAATCTGATAATAATTATGTCTCACATTTCCTGTGGCAAATATAGCGATAAATAAAAACGAACAGAAAGCCCATATATGTAGAAAATAGTTACCATTTTTAGGTCTTGTAATAAGTCCTAGTAAGAAAAGTCCCATTCCGGCAGCTGTTAAAATTTCTGTTCCTAATCTATTAGAAATAATCCACCAGAAAAATGCAGGTCTAAATCTAATTCCATCTCCATTCATCAGCCAGTTGGAAGCAGGTATACCTTCAGGTTGCTGCAGCATCCAAAGCCTCCAGAATAAAAAGGGAATTAGAGCTAAAAAAGTAAAAAGTAAAAAGTAAAAAGTAAAACGCTTACTCTTTTTCTTTAGTAAATATAAAAGCGGTAAAAAGAAAAATACAGCCCAGGGTTTTATAAGAAACGCAACTGCTGTAAATAAAAATCCTAAACTCAAATCTATTCTTTTTTCTTTTTCTATCCAATTACCTAAAAACAAAATCATCCCCAAGGCAAAAAATAGAAAAAATGGATCCGGTAAAGTTGTTCTTGAGAAAAATATATTAAAAGGCAAGAGAGCAAAGATAAAAGAGGTAAAAAAGGCAATTAGTTTATCTGTATATTTTCTGACAATAAAGTATAAAAGCACACAGCTGCCAATAGATGCTAAAATCGTCACCAGGCGATGAAACCTTACGTCAACACCAAAGATTAAATAAAAAGGATAAACGAAGATATTATAAAGAGGAAATTCAACAAATCTAAATCTGTTGGGATTGGCGATAGGATTTTCTGCCACTCCTGAGGCATCATCATACTTTGGTAAAAATGGATTAAGCCCTTCTTTAATAAAATTCCTGGTGACTGCTGCCGTATCCACCTGTCTCCATGAATGCCAATCGGCAATTGGAGAGTCAAATTTATAAAGTCTGACTAAAAAACCCAAAATCAAAATTAATCCCAGCCAAAAATACTGATTTTTTAAAAGAGATACTAACTTCATTTATTTAAAGTCCTTTACTGCTAAGCTAAGCCCCAAAATCATCCAAAAAAGCGCAGCCACTTTAGAGGCCTCAAAAACATCAATAAACATTCCGTTAATCAAAAAGGCAATCAACATTGATAAAACCCCTGCACTAAAATATCTATAAAATTTATTCTCCTGTTTTAATACAGAATAAATCCTTTTTACGATTTCTACCAGGACTAACGCAAAAGCCAGGGTTCCTAAAATACCCACTTCGCCCAGTGATCTTAGAAAATCATTATCGGTTGCAATTTCAATTGATGAATATCCGGTTCCCAAAATTGGATTTTTCAAAAATGCTGTTATTGCTCTTGGCCACTCTATTTGTAACCTGATCTGAAAAGATCTATAAACTCCAAGCTGAGTGGTATCAACCGGTTCTCCCGGCGTTATATCTGTAGCAATTTTACCTGAATTTGAAGCAAAGATAGAAGTTTGTGCCGAGGTACTGGAAGTTTGAATAGCAAGTGTTGGTATATTTAATTTCGCTCTTTTTTGTTGATCCTCGGTTTGACCCACATATCTCTGACCTAAATTAAGAACATTTATAGTAAATGTAGAGATAAATCTATCCCGCAGCTGTGAAGGGTAAATTAAAATAGCTGATGTAAGAATTAGAAATACAAGTATATATTTTTTCTTCCTGGAAAAAATTAAGACAAGGATTATGCCAATAAGGGCTGCTACAAAAGATTGCCTTGCTGCAGTCATTATTAAAACAACTAAAGACAAACCTCCCAAAAGTAAAATAGGTAACCTAAATCTTAATTTAGCTGCAAAGAATAATCCTGATAAAATAGTAATTACCATTGCTAAAAATACTGCTAAATCATAATGACCTGCAAAAGTTGAATTAACCCTAGCTCCAGGACTTAAACTCAAAATTAAGCCTTTTGAAAATTCAGAATTAGTAGTTGAAATTACCGGCCAGTCAAAATATTGTTGTCCAAGCGCATAAAAGTTTACTGACAATATTGTTAATGCCAAAACAATCAATATCCCGATAAATCTTTTCTTGGTCGTTACAATAGTCGCAACAACAGGAAGAAGAACCATAAATTCTATACGCCTTAAAAAATGAAGTACACTTAAATGAGGTGTCACAGAGTGAGTTAGAAAGCTGGCAGAAAAAGTAGATACACATCCGATGAAAAAAAATAAAAGTATTGCCTGATTGAGTTTATCTTTTAAAATATTTCTAACTTGTGCGGTGCATATTATATAAAATCCCCAAAGTCCAACTGTCAGCGCAATTAAAAAATCCTCCGCTCTTATTGCTACAAATGTCCCTTTTATATTAATCAAAGGAAATTTTGGATAAAGGGGTATAAATGCAAATAAAAATAATATTAAAAAAAATGTGGACAAATTCAAAATCTTAATTAATTTCATTTTAAAAAATTATTCTTTTCCCTAATCTGTATAACATTAATATAGAAAAAGAAATACCTGACCAAACAAGAAGTCTTACTGCTAAATTTGATGGATAAAACCTTAAGGTTGTTTTAGTAAACCAGGAATTCCCGTTTTCGCCAAATTGTGAAGCTCCCCAATATTTTGGTGTTTTGTCCTCGTAAAATGGCTCAAAACCATTAATATATATTGAATCTCTAAGTGGATAAACAAATTCTTCTAAATAAGTACTGTCGGTATTCACTTTAATAACTTTCCATGAATACTCGGGTGGATGGTTTAACCTTAAAGGTGGAAAGAAAAGCCAGGTTTTATCCTGATAATTTTTTAAATAATAATCAGCCACAAATTTTCTATAGTTATTGGAAAAATATCCGGCAACATTGGAAACTTGAGCTATATTATCACCCGCAAGTGAAGATTTATCTGATTTGGGTAAGGCTTTAAAATCAGAGATTTTTGAAGGACCAGGCATAATCATATAGATCAGCAAAAAAACACAAAATCCTATATACAATTTTTTCATCATTTATTGAAATAACCTGGCTCTTCCCAATTTATAATGCAGGTTTTTAACTTTTCTCTCGCCAATTATTTGAGCCGGCACTCCTCCCACTATATTAAAATCTAATACATCTTTTGTAACAACAGCTCCTGCTGCCACAACTGCATTTTTTCCAATCTTTACTCCAGGTAAAATTATTACTCTTGGTCCGATGAAACAAAAATCTCCTATCTCAACCGGCTCAGATATTGCATGAAAATCTTCTGAGTTTACATCATGTTCTGAATTGAGAATCATCACCGATGAAGCAATATCCACATGGTTGCCGATAATCAATTTTGCTCTCCCGTCTAAAAAAGCATTATCCCCGATAATCGATCCCTCTCCAATTGTGATATTTTCAGGGTAAAAAAAGCGGGCGCCAATGTGTATTCTGGATCCTTTGCCAATCTTTATTCCTCCGGCTTTATAAATAAGAAGGCGTAATGCATGAAACGGTATTAAACCGGTCCAGGTTAATATAAGCAACTCAAGGTCCAAAATCCAATTATAAAATCGATTAACAATTTTCTTAGAGGCTTCCTTTGAACTTAACTCCCTTCCCATCCGGTCGCGGAAAATAGACATATATTAATTATACACAAGGCTTAAGACACAATCAAAGCACTACACGCACTACGCACCGAAACACACACCGGGTGTGTCGTATGTAGACACCTCGGAATTTTATTCATTTAAAGGCAACCCTTTCAAATATTTTAAGCAAAGTTCTTACCATTTTGTCATATGAGAAGCCTTTACTTCGCTCAAGAGCGGCTTTTGCATATTTTGCTCTCAGTTTTTTATCTGTAGTAATAGTTCTTATTGCCTGCTCTATCTGATCTATGGAATAAGGATCAAATGTAAGACCTGCTTTACCTACAACTTCAGGTAAGGAAGAGACATCAGATACCAAAACCGGAACTGCACAAGCCATCGCCTCCACTACAGGGATACCAAATCCCTCATATAAAGATGGCTGGATGAGAGCCTGCGCCCCTCTAATTAAACCAGCTAAATCCTCAGTGGGGACAAATCCCAAAAACTTAACCCGATCCTCAATTCCCAACCTTTTTGGTGTAGCCAGCGTTTCTTCATACATCCATCCTTCTTTCCCTTCTCCTTTAGTTTTTCCAACAATCACTAAATTAAGATTGGGAACTCTTGCCATCGCCTCCATAAGTCTCACTAAATTTTTTCTTGGTTGTAGTGTGCCTATAAATATTATATAGTTATCCGGTTTTTTCCCTGAAGGCTTGAAATTTTCTCTATCATATCCAGGGTAGGCGACTGTTATTTTTTCTTTATTTACTCCGTATTGTTTTATTATGTCTTGTTTGGAAAAATTGGAAATTGTAATTATATGATCGGCATTCAAAGCAGAAAACTTTGTCCAATTTTTTAACTGCCATAAATCTACCCTCCTAAACATCTCCGGAAAATGCAAGAAAGATAGATCAAATATCGTGACTATTCTTTTTACAGGTGAGAATCTGGGAATATAATGGGTGGGGGAGAAGAAAATATCCGGTTTTTGCTTTGCTGTATATAGAGCAAGAGGAAGAGCAATTCTTGTCCAAAGTTTTTTAGGTTTCAGAATCTTATACCTGAATCCTTCCCTTTCTCTTGGCAAATCCCCCAGTGGGGAAGAGGGCAAAAGTATTGTGTAATCATTTTCATGATCGATTTTTTCAAAATGTCTTATTAACTCATAAACGACTTGAGATGAACCTAATCTTTGCAAGGTATTTGCTTCATATCCATCGATCCAAATTTTCACCTCATTAACCTCCGGTAAATTTCTACTGTCTGTTGAGTAGTCTTTTCCCAGGAGAATTTTTTAACTTGTTCAAATCCATTTCTGATCAATTCCCCTCGCAAATCCTTATCTTGTAAAACTTCTCTTAATTTTTTCCTGATATCATCAACATCAAGCGGGTTAACATACAAAACAGCATTCCCCCCAACCTCAGGCATTGACGAAACATTTGATGTAATAACCGGGACTCCTACTGAAAGAGAGTCTAATATAGGCAACCCAAACCCCTCATACAAAGAACAATAAAGTAAAACATCAGCTGAAGCATACAAAAGTTCCAGTTCCAGAGTATCAAGCCAGGGAATAGTCTGACCTGCAATTACCAGATTGTAATCTTTGGAAGCCTCTTTGATCCTTTGTAAATTCCTTCTCTCCCCAACTCCTCCGATTGCTAAGACAAATTTTTGAGGCAAGTTATATTTTTTCTTAAACTCTAAAGTCTTCTCTTTAGGTTGTGGTTTAAAATTTCCGGTTGCCGCTTCATAAATTACAACTATTTTATCTTCCGGAATTGACGAAACTTCCATCAAATCCGCTTTTGTGGCCTCAGATACGGCAATAACCATGTCAATCTCTTTTTCAATAATTTTTAGTCTTCTTTTATGTACTGCAATTATTTTTGGATGCGACCAGGCCGGATATTTCAAAGGCACAACATCATGATAGGTAGTAACTTTTTTTGCCTTACTTGGAGGTTGGGTCCAGTCAGACGAGTGAAAGATATCCAACGGACCAAGGAATTTTTCTATAGAAACATTTCTCCATCTGTTAAAAAGCATTTCAAAAAGCGTCGGCGGCAGTTTATATTTTTTGACGTTTTTTAAATGGCCATGATAAGGTTTTCTAAAGGATGAATAAAAAAAGGCCATTTCTAACTCCTTAATTTTTGATAATTGCTCAGCTAAATTTTTGGTATAAGTTGTGACCCCACCTCTGTGAGCAATTTGTGATATATCCATTCCAACAAGAAGTTTTGTACTCATTTTTTTCTTAAAATTTCTGTATCTCCTACATTATCTATTTTCTCATAATTTTCCATCAAATATGTATAAATATTACTGCCAAATTCAGTTATAGCTCTATCTTCAATCTTAACCGTTTTATCAACAACAACAATATTAGGCCTATCCTGTTTTATTCCTGCTAAAATCCGATCTTGCGCAACCTGGAAAAACCAGGGGAATTGGAAAACAAAAATATCTCCTGCAGGTAAAGTTTGAGTCATCTGGTAAAGATGCGGAACTGCCCCAAAAACAAAAATCTTATCTTTGGGTTTTGTATATTGCATAATCTTTCCTGTTATTTTATACGTTTGTTCATCAAAAAAGAAAACTTTATTTCCAATATGACCTTTATAAAAAATATTCTGCCACCATAAAGCTATAAGTATATAAACGCCAATTAATATTGGGCCTACTTTCTTTTTATTTAGAGAATAGATACCCAAAGTAGTAAGAATTACTGCAAAAGGCAATGCAGGTTGAAAATGCACAAAGTCAAATCTTGTACTAAGTCCTATTAAACTTCCAATAAAAAAAATCAAAAGAATTTGAACTGACCGTTCCTTTATTTTTCTGATTGCTAAAAAAGCAGTTCCGAAAACTAAAATAACTCTTGATAAATGAGCAAGATCCGCTCCCACCCCTCTACCATATTTTGCAAAAATTGTTAAATTAAAAATTACCGTCCAATAAAGAAAATCATTAAATACTCCTATGCTTATTAAATAAATAATCATTAAAGAGATAGGAATTATTAAACTAATTAAAAAAACTCTCAGCTTTTTAAACTCTCTGCTCTCCCACCAGATATAAAATGAAAATATAAGGGCAAGAGGAATCATTATTTGCTTAAAAACAACAGCCAAACCAATTAATATTCCGCTAACAAAAAGTCTCTTTTTTAAAATAAAATAGAGAGCTGGTAATAAAATAAGCGGTAAGAAATTATCTATCCACAAAACCCATCCTTCAAAAAAAGGCTGCCAAATTAAATAAAGAATATTAACCAAAAGTGCTTTTTTTGAACTTTTTAAAATTTCTTTAGAGATTACAAAAATCAATACTTGCGTAATTACTACTGTAACTATCAACCATATTCTTGCTGTATCAGGATTAGTCATTCCCAAATTATCAAAATTTATTGGCAAAAACATAAGTCCGGGAAAATGCTGATCAAGAATCTGGCTATATGGTTTGAGCCCATGATTAGTTAAATAAGGATAAATGAAAAGTTCAGGATAGGGGAAAAAAATTAGTTTGGTTAATAAAAAAGAATGAAAAATAATAATTATTAACAAAAAAAACTTTGCCATATTACTGCTTAACATAATGGTATATAAATCCTACTCCTGAAAAGTTTTTGATATCTGTTTGCTTATATCTCAAATTCTCTAATTTTTTAGCTACTAATCTTTCAGGATCGCTAATCTGCACTAAATAATCAACCAAATAAATATTTGTTCCTGTAAAATCTGCCACATCTCTGTCGTTCCTTGCCGGAAAATCTTTCAAAGCGCCTTTTGCATTTAATTCACCTTTTGCATAATAATTAAAAGGAGGTAGTGTACCTGAACTCTCAAACAAAATCAGGGAATTTTTCATAGATTTTAAGTAATTCACAACTCCTCTCCAATCTTCTCTTTGATATAAAGGATTCAATAAATAAACAAAAGTGCAAAACAGTTCTATTAATATTACTAAACCTAAGGAAATATATCTTAATCTATTTTTAAATGACAAAATCCCCGCAGACACCAAAATAATAAAACCCGGGATAACAAATAAAACTCTAAAGTAGCTATAAACCGGCACTACAAGTGAAATAGCTGTTGCTATGAACAAAGGAATAATAATCAAAATAATTAACAGTTTCTTAGAAAAATTATTAATAGATTTAACTCCACTATATAAAAGAAAGGCAAATAAACTGCAAACAGGCAATAAAACTGCGCCGTATAAAAATTTATCTGTCAAACTAATTCTCCCGATAATAAATTTTACAAATGTCAAAGGTAATGTTTTAAAATCAAAAGCTCCATTAATTAACTTCCATGCCGGCAAATTGGCAGACGCAACAGATCCAACATCCAGTTGAGCAATAAATGTTGGTATCCACCAAATACCAACTAAAACTGCAGCAATTAGTGCAATAAACCATTTTTTTAGTAATTCCCTTTTCCTAATTAATAATAGAAAAACAAATTGAGCTGGAAAAAGAAAATAGGCTATGTAATCAGAGGCCAACACTCCGATGTCGCTTAAAACAAGAAGAAATAAGTTTAGTTTTTCTTTTTTTAATACTTTAATCATCAAAAAAATGTTAATTGAAACAGCTAAAGTTGCCAAAGAATACATTCTGGCCTCCTGACTGTAATAGATATGCAAAGGATTAATGGATAAAAGTAATGCAGCTATTATTCCTAATTCTCTGGATTTTAATTTCTTACCAATTAAGTAAACTATCCAGATAGTTAATACTCCGAAAATTACAGAAGGCATTCTGACTGCAATTTCAGAATAGCCAAAAACCTTTCCCCAAAACCAAAGCAAGATAAACCAGCCAGGCGGGTGAAAATCTGCAACAGCATAATGGGTCACCAAGTCTACTAAAGAATAACTTTTAACAGCTAGGGTATTAATCGCCTCATCAAGCCATAGGCTTTGGTTTAAACTTATAATTCTTAAAATTAAAGAAAGAACCAGGATAAAAAAAATAATCATTTATTTTAAATTTTGAAACCCATATAATTTTATCCATACAGTAATTTTATAAATGGCCATAAGATAACTTAAAATAAATCCTCGCAGTCCATCTAAAAAACCCAATTTATAAACGAATCTAGTAAAAAATTCCAATAAAGGATCCCAAATTAATCTAAACAGGGAAAATCTAACTCCTCTTTTAAATAAACTTTTAGCAAGTAAATCAGAATAAGCCTCATTACCCTGTAAAAACTCAGCGACAGAGTCTGTTTGAAAATGTATTTTTGCGTTTTTTAATTCTCCTACTTTACCTAATACTCCAACCTCTTCATGCACTTCACCTATCCATTTGCCTTTATCCTTTTTCCAGAGCCAGATATGCTTATCCGGACTCCACCAAGTGTGTTTTATTTCTTTACCTAAAATAAAATTTCTTCTTGGGATTAAATAAGCGCTATATTCTTTATTTTCAACAGCATTTTTTATTTCCATAGTTAAACCGGAAGGAATTTCCTCGTCTGCATCCAGGGATAATATCCAATCACCTGAGGCTTTCGAAACTGCAAAGTTTTTTTGATCTGCAAAATTATCAAACTTTCTAAAAAAAACTTTTGCCCCTAATTTATTTGCAATCTCAACTGTTTTATCTTCACTTCCGGAATCAATAACAATTATCTCATCAGATAGATTCTTTATAGATTTTATAGCCTTCTCTATTTTTTCCTCTTCGTTTAAAGTAATTATTGTAGTACTTATCATTTGATTAAATTATTCAAAACTATTCTGTATTCATTTGCGATTTTCTCCCATGAAAATTTTTCTGCCTGTAATCTTGCTTTTTTCTTCCAATCTAACTTTAAGGCTTGATCTAGCGTCTGAGAATATAATGCTATGTTTTCAACATCCACTAATAATCCCCCATCACCTATAATTTCTCTTCGTGAAGCATCATCCGGAGCAACAACTCCCAAACCTGATGCCATAGCTTCCAAATATACAATTCCAAAAGCCTCCCTATCCCAGGAAGGTAAAGTGAATAAATCACAACTCCTGTAAACCTTGGGCATTTCTTCATTTTTAAAGCTGACAATCATAAATCTCTTACCGAGTTTTTCTTCTCCTGTTTTTTTCAAATCTTCTTTCAAAGGGCCTTCTCCTACGATTAATACAGATGCAGTTCCTATTTTTGAAACAGCATCAATAACCCTCTCATGATGTTTATACCAAACTAAAGCTCCAACAGAGAGAATAATTGGTCTTTGCAGTTCTATTTTCATTTTTTCACCATTTGGCGAGAATTTATCTAAATCAATTCCGTTGGGGATTTTTACTATCTTTGATCCCCAGGCATATTTTTTTGCCCAGCGGGCAGCAGAATCAGAAAGGGCAACAAACACATCAGGTTTAATAACAATGTTCCAGATATCATCTATTCCCACTCCACTATGTCCAGTTATTAGCAACTTGTACTTTCCGATTATTCTGCCCAGCGAAAATTTTAAACTTTGTAATCTACCGTTAATTGGAATTACTACATCATAGTGTCCTGCCAAAACATCTTTTAAAGAATATGCCCTTTCTCCTGTAAATACGTCGACACTATGATTTTTAGACAGCCTTGAGGATAATTCCTTTACAAAAACTTCCGCTCCTCTCTCAGTTGTATTTTGATGTCTGTTTAAAAATACTATCCTCATATTTTAGTCCGTGAATCTATATTTAATTAATGTCCAAATAGCAGATATTCCATCTTTCCAACTAATTTTTTTACCTTCTTTATATGTACGCGGTTTAGTAACAATTGGAACCTCAACTATTTTAATTCCCATTTTCAATATTTTAGCTGTAATTTCAGCTTCAAAATCAAATCTCTT
The DNA here is from genome assembly GCA_964362195.1 of uncultured Gammaproteobacteria bacterium. Taxonomy (GTDB): domain Bacteria; phylum Patescibacteriota; class Microgenomatia; order Daviesbacterales; family UBA10151; genus CAYICZ01. Next base: position 63,317 of record CAYICZ010000001.1, read on the forward strand.
AGACTGTATGTTAATCCTTTGTAGGATATCTTTTCTAAAAATCTTATAACCTGTCTCCATATCTGTTAAATTTCCTGCAAATAGAATATTCGTAAGAAGAGTCAGAAATCTATTTGCAATAAGGTGAATCGGTAAAATAGTTTTATCTTTTCCCCAAATCTTCAGTGGATAATTTATTAATCTTGTGCCAAATACAACCATCGTAGTTTTTTTCTCAAAAGGTTTTATTAGTTCGTTGTAGTATTTTGGATCATATTCTAAATCAGCATCTTGAATTATAACCAAGTCACCGGATGAATTTTTTATTCCATCTCTTACGCTTGCACCTTTGCCCATATTATTGTTATGTCTTAAAATCTTTACTCGTTTTGTCCATTTTTTTAAAATACTCGGAGTTTTATCTGTTGAGGCATCATCCACTACTATTATTTCTTTTTTGTAATCCGGCAAATCAACACTTACCACATTTCGTAAAACCCGATCTATAGTATTTTGCTCATTAAATACCGGGATTATAATTGATAGTTTCATTATTTTTTTGCAATGATAAGAAAGGAGGTACCGAATGAAGGATTTATTAAATCTTCTAATCTTAAAAAAATTGGTGCAATTAAATTAAATAGTTTAATTTTGGATTGATCAACAATTTTATTTTTTAATACTCTTCCGGAGATGAACCAACCCAGCGCACCTAACAAATTTAAAGACCTGAATTTCAAAATAACAAACCCACTCATCTGCAGTTTTGTTATTATTTCCTTTTTAGAATACCTTCGAAAATGACCGATTGATTTATCTATTTCACCGTATAAAAAAGGATGGGCGGGAACAAGTAAAATTAATGTCCCCTCTTCTTTAAAAATTTTGTGCATATTATCAATTGCCCGACTATCTTCTTTTATATGCTCCAGGATGTTTATACAAACAACAGTGTCAAACTTTTCGTCCTTAAAAAAATATTTATCCTTTTCTATATCCCCAAATCCTATCTTTGCGTCAGTAACTTCCTTTTTTGTTTGTTTGATAAAATTTTCATCAATATCAATTGCCCAAATTTTACCAAATTTTGTAAGTGTTTTCGTAAAATTTCCTATCCCACACCCCACTTCCAGAATTTTCCCGCTTAAATAATCCTTAAACTTATCCAAAGTCCACTGGTTATACCACTCTGCCTGATTCATACTCTCTAATGTTTGTTCTCCAAAATTATTTTCCATTTATACTTTCTGAGCTATTACAACTAGGTGTGGACCCCACATTAAAAAAGGGTATAACCCTAACTCTCCTAAAAAGCGAAATACTTTTTGATGAGTTTTAGCTATCTTTAATTCTTCCGACCAACAAGAATTGAATTCTCTAATTTTCATGTTTTTTTTCTTTAGAAAGATTAATAAGGAGCCTATATAAGGCTCTATAGTTGTGTCCCAGTCTATATTATAGTTTTTCTCATCACCAATAGGTTTTACCTGAGTCCAATCTAAAGTTTGATGAAGATTAAATAAGGAAAATAAATCCTTCAACAAACCGATAATAAATTTTATTAATCTTGATCCTTTAAAAGGAGGCGAACATCTATTTGGAGCTCCGTAGTTAGGTGCAATAAGAACTAAATACCCATCTCTAGCTGTAAGTCTTATCGCCTCAGATAAAATTTTAGTAGGATTATTCAAATGCTCCAATACGTAAGCCGAATAAACCAAATCAAAACTATTGTCTCTAAACTGGGTTCTTTCTAAGTCTCCTTGAAAAAAAGTTAGTTTCGGAAAGTTTTTTTTAGCCAATCTAATGGCCGTTGAACTAATATCTATTCCTGTACCCTTATATTTACTGCCAGTTACTAGATTTAACCTTGAGCCTTCTCCACAACCTAAATCCAGAATATTAGTTGCTCCTTCTCTTAAATTAAACAGTGCTCTCATGCCTGGATGGTTTGTATCTAAACTACCCTTCTTAGCCATTTGATAATAAACATCACTCCTCCATATCCCTCTTATTAATTCTTTTTTTATTTCCATTATTAATTTAAAACTCCTCTCCTTATCTTCTTTAAAGGGGTTAATATTTGAGATTTTATTAAATTGATTGTGGAAATTTTTTGCCAAGGCGAGGGAACGATTTCTGGAGCTAATTCTGATAAAACTTCCGGGAATTTAAAATCTTTTCCTACCTTTTTACCTAACTCATATTTATATTTATCATTTTTTTTACTTGAGCGTTTCAGGTGAGTAGCGTGAAAATAAGGCGTATTTAGAAAAATACAATCTTTTCTTCTTTGAATAGGCAAGTTATTTTTGTCAAAATATCCCTCCATTCCATAAGGTAAGTCTACATGCAAACCGGGAATTTTTTTACTGATGGCTTTTAAACTAAAATTTCCTACTTTCCCCTGTATATTGTATCTTCCTGCGAATTTATCCTGTAGGTGGTAGATATCTCCCACAGGTACAATGAAAGGAACAAAGATGCTTCCCTGTTTAATATTTTTAATCTTTTTAATCAAACTTTTAATTGATTCTTCCCACCAAATCTCATCTCCGTCAACTATTAAAATCCAATCACAATCTGAGTAATCCAGCATCTCCTGTCTGGCTTTGGTGAATTGATACTTGTCAACTTCCCCTATTTCCCTAAATTCTATTTTTTTACCTTTAATTTTTTGAATTTCACGAATTATTTCAACAGTTTTATCTGTTGAGCCGGTATCATAAATTAAAACTTTATCCACAAAATCCACCACACTCATAATGGCAAACCAGATAAAGTTTTCTTCGTTATGCACAATAGTATTTGCCCAAATTTTCATTTTTTTAGTTTGAATAACAGCCAAATTAAAGGATAAACAAAATTAAAAGTCGTACCTATAAGTACTGTTATAGATGCCCCAATTATTCCGTAATTTGAAATTAAAAAATAACCCAGTATTCCGATTATTAATAAGTGTCCTATGGCTACCGGAATAAACACAGCAGGTTTTCCAAAATAAAAAATAATTGCATTATGAACGGGAACTGAAAATAGAAAAACTAGCATTGCTAAAAATATAAATATAAAGGGCATGACAGCTTCCTGATATGAAGATCCATAAATAATGGGGATTAAATAAATCGCCAGGGGGATTGATAAAATTCCCAGTATACAAATTCCTGTTACCAACAATTGTAATTTTTTAAAATAAGTCAGCATCTGTTCTCTACTTTGAAAACCGGCAAATTTTGGCGCAGCAACTAAACCGATTGCAGAAACTAGTTGAGGCATTACTTGAGCCAATTGATTAGCAGCTCCGTAAATTCCCACCTCTCTAACACTTAACAAAGAAGCACTAAGATATGTATCCAGTCTTGAAGAAAATGCTGCAATTATAGAAAAAATTGCAACCGGGATGTTATATGCAAAAAGTTCTTTTGAAAGACTAAATTCTTTCCTTGCAGAAAATATTTTCCTTGTTGGTAAAATTAACATAGAAATAAAAAATCCAAAAAAGGGTAAGATTATATAAATAAGTAAGCTATTTTCTAGATTAAGTTTTAAAGAATACCCTAAAAAAATTATCAGAATGAGTCTTAATAAATTAGTGATAATGTTAATTCCACTCCAAAGAAAATATTTTTGAAAAGCCTGCAAAGCTGAGGTGGCAAATGAGAAAAGCAATGCACCCCCTACTCCGAAAGAAACCAATCTTAAAGCTAGAGTTAACTCTTTTTTATGAAAAATTTCAGTTGCTAAAAAAGGAGACAAAGTAAAAACTAATAAAAAAGTTAACAACCAAACTATTAATTTTATCTCTAAACTTAGGTGTAAAAATCTCATAGCCTTATCTTTATTGTTAACTAAATTAGCTGAGACAAAACGGACAAGTCCCGTGTTAGTCCCGATATCTGCAATATCAGAAATCAAAGTTAAGGTAACTATGGAGATTGTAAGCAAACCAAACTCAACCGGTCCTAGAATTCTTGCAACCAAAATATAGAATAAAGCACCAAGAAAACCATTTAGCATGGTTCCCACAATAGTTATACTGGATTGTTTAAATGTAGCTGTACTTATCATATCAAACAGAAATTTCTTCATTACTTAATTATACAAGAAGTTATACCAGAAGAAGAAGCAGAGAAGCGAATAAAGTTAGTGCAGAAATTACAAGTCCAGGCAGAATATATTTTTGCGGCTCAAAGGTTAGCTCATATACTCCGTCTTTATCAATACTGTATCCATTCAACAAACTGTAAACAGGAAATGGAGATTTCCCGTCTAGTTTCCAGTTGTTATCAAAATTTTGTGAAAATATAAGCATTGCGGGCTGTTTTAAATTTTTAACCGTAACTATATATTTTGTGGAATTGACTTGTTTATAGCTGACTGAAGCGCTCGATTCTTGAACAGCTTTACCAAAATCAACTATTCTTACTTGATAATTTTTTGCTTTATCTTTGTATTCTTGCCACAGAGAAGCCGGTAATAAAGCTAGAGCATTTAATACATTAATATCCCCTTGAGTTCTAATAGTTAATTCACTATTATTAATTAAATCCCCTACTTCAAACCATCGCATATTATCACCAGGACTTTCTGTATTAACTTGACCAATTAATTCATTACCCTGATAAAAACTTAAACTGCCGCTTTTAGTACTTTCTAATACTCTGGCGAGCAAAATCTTATCTTTAGTGCTTGGATTCTGAATTTTTAGCTCTAAGTTTCCTTCTGCTACTGCCCAACCTCCACCTAAATCAAAATCCTGATTATTAATGCCATATTTTGTTTTAAGAAAATCCTTCCAATTAATTAATTCTGATGCTTCTCTTTTCCACCAACCAGATGCATCTGGATCGTGTTTTAATCTATTAGCTGGAAAAATTAGATCACTCTTACTTAAAAAGCTGGCAGCCAGATCAAGAAGTGTTTTATGGTTTAAAATTATTTTTGCTTGTGGTAATTCATCAAGTCTTTTACCCAACCTGGAAGATTCATCAGCAAATATTAGAGTATTTTTAGAAAGTTTTAAATTCGCGCTTTTTGTGGCTTCATTGTAGATGCTATCCGATCCTATCACCCACCATGTATTGGGTGTAATAAAAAATCTGTCCTGATGATTTTTTGTTTTCCAGACAGGTATTTGTGCATCATTAATTTTAGATAGCCAGGGAAGATTAGACAGTTGATTTGAAAAAGTGTAGTAATATTTAATATTATCAGGATGAATATCATCCCTTCTTGAATCAAGATATGGATAAACTATATAGCCAACTCCTGCAATATCAAAAATTTCACCCATATATGAGGCTTCTCGTAAGAAATTAATAAATTCATAACTACCTTCTGTTCCTGCCGCAAAAGGTCTCTTTTGTACCAGTCTTGTTGCTTCAACCCTGGGATGATTCTGGGATAAATAACCCAAGGGTGGGAAACTGGGAATCCAAAATATTCGGCTAAAATTAGTATCCTGTTGCAGGATACTTCCTAATTGTTGATATTCTTTTTGATAAAGGCTTTGGGAAAATGTTCCGGTCATCCAACCCAACCAGACTGGACGTACTAAAAATAGTAAATAGAAAACAGTGAATGCAAAAAATACCATCTTTAGTTTCTGAGATTTAATTTTTTGTTTTATTCCCTCTAGGGTAAACCCCAAAAGAACTGTATATGAAAGTGCAACAAGAACAAAAAATTTTGTGGGATCCCGGAATATGGAAAAATAAGGAATATTATTGAAGAGCCAATGATAAAAACTAGAGAAAGGTTGAGCATCTCCTTTTGCCAAAAATGCAGAAATTAAGGCAACCAAAAGCCAAAATCCCAAATTTTTATTTTTGGGTTTAAAGATAGGAGCCAGGAAAACCAAAATGGGAATTAAAATAAACTCCCAATTCAAAGGAGAAATTACGCCAAAAATATTTTTGTACCAGTGCGGACTAATTAAAAAAAGCGTGTGACCTAAATTTAGGTTAGAAGAAGAAAATTGCGTAAAAAGAAAGTATGTTGTTTTTAAAGAAGGGTCTTTTAAAACAGGCAATAGCCAATAAAAATTTAATCCTAAAAATATTGTCACTACAACTAATCCTGTTTGCAGCCAGCCTGAAATCCACTTTCCTATTCTGTTTTTATCCAAATACAAAAATTGATAAAAAAATCTGATCAAAAAGGCAATTAACAAAATATAAACAAATCTGATATCCAAAAATCCCAAAACAGATACTACTATTCCAGCGAGAATTTTCTCTCTCAATCTACCTGTCAGAGATCTCTCTACTGCCAGGAAACTTATTGGAAAAAAAGTATAAGTAAGGGCAATCGACAATTGACCTCCATCAACCAAAAGCAGGATATAGGTGTTTGTTAAATAAAAAAATACACAAATAAAACTTGTCAAGCTCGAGAAATTTAAACTCCTGCTAAGTTTAAAAATGCCATAAATACCGATAATTAGCGTGGGCAAGAGCAAAAAGAATTTTTCTAAAACAGAGAAGGTTATTCCCAAACTTGAAAGAATACCGGTTGTAAAACTTAAGGGCCATGCCCAAAGAAAAAAGATTGAATACTCTCCCAATCCTTCTGCACCTCCTTCACTCCAAACTCTTGGCAAATCTACCATAAACTTAAGCTGATTATCTAAAACTAAAGGGAAATCAGTAGCCACCCTTGGTCCTGGCAGGAAAAATTTCCAGTAAACTCCAAGCAGGAGCAACAAAAGAAAAAATATCATAAAGTTCATCTTAGTCATGATTTTACCTCCCATAAATAAAAAAAAGTTCCTAAAGCTATCACAGAGAAAGTATAAGTTAAAAGCCTTAAGGCAAATCCTGCATGATTGAGTAGAAGCAAAACCGCAATTGCAATGAAAAGAAATAAACTTAATAAAAATAAGTATTTACTCATATCCCATATGATATACTTTTAGCCAAGTTGAGAAAAGTCCTACCTTTCTTGCTCATATTTGCCATAGTCTTATTGTTATACTACCCGGTATTAACAACTTATTTTACTCAAGATCATTTTCTCCATTTTAAGGTAAGTCTGACTGATGGAAGTTTAAAACAATTTTTAGATCTTTTTGGATTTCATTCATTTGGGGAAAGGGGTCTGGCTTATTATAGACCAATATTTAGAGATGTATTATTCAATATATTGTATAACTCATTTGGTCTAAATCACATACCTTATAGGGTTTTATACTTTGTGATTCACTTTATAAACATATACCTGGTTTATATTCTTATCCAAAAACTATATCAAAACAAACAAATTTCTTTTTTTGTATCATTTTTCTTTGGAATTTCGTCTGCCAATGTTGGAATACTTTATTGGGGTATTGAAATTCTAGGCGCAACTATTTTTATAATTTCAACCCTAATTCTTTTTATTAAATTCCTGGAAAGCCACAAAAACAAATTTCTGATTTTTTCATTTTTGACATTTTTATTAGCACTTGGATCTCATGAATTGGCTATAGTAACCCCTATTCTTCTGGTAGGTTTAATATTTGTTTATTTGCCATCTAAATCTGTTTTAATAAATATTTTTCGTCTTTTGCCATTTTTCTTGATCTTAATACCCTATGTTTATCTGGATATTACACAAACCGGATATTCATCAAAGGATCTGCAATACAGCCCGATTTTTAATCTAAAAACTACCTTAAACACCCTAACCTGGTACGCTGGTTGGTCTTTAGGTTTACCCGAGATGCTAGTTGATTTTGTGCTTCCTGGATTAAAACTCGACCCAAATCTAATGAGATACTGGGGAAATTATTTTCTTATAATTTTTTCAACCTTCGTTATTTCACTGATTTCTTTGGGAATACTAACTATTTATCTATTATTTGTAAAAAGATATCTATTCTTTACTAAGGAATTTTTATTTCTATTATTTTGGTTTCCGTTAAGCCTTTTACCAGTATTATTCTTTCCGCTTCATAAATTTACTTATTATTTAAGCGCGTCTTTGCCGGCTTTTTGGAGAAGCATAGGATTTATAATTTTTAATAGCTACTGGCATCTTAAGAAAGAATTCCCTAATCTGGCATTAAGCATATTAATAATACTATTTTTAAGTATTTTCTTACAGAATATAACTTCAATTTTGCTGGGTCATTCTACCTACTGGGCTGCACAAAGAGGTAAAATAGCAGAAAAATTAATTACTCATATGTTGTCTGAATATCCAAAGCTTCCAAAGGGTTCTGTTGTCTATTTTACCAATGATCCCTTCTATCCATATGTTGCCAAGGATTGGGGCGGATCTTCTAAACAGGCAAGTATTATTTTAAGTGGATCTAATGCGTTACAACTTATTTATAAAGATCCAACACTTAAAGTTTTTTACGAAGATTTAGGTGTATTACCAAAAAATTTATCTAAGGATATGGTATATACAATTGTTGCCAAAATCTACTAAGGTATTTTCTCAACACTTTCTTCTTTTGAAAAAACTATTTGTATAATTCCAACACCTAGAAACATGAAAGCATATTCAGCTAGAGTTTGAGCCAAAAAGGCAATCGTTATTAATTTAAATAAAAGAGACAAAAAAAGCATGAAGAGTGATAAACCAACTGAAGTCCGATACGAAGCCTTGGATATTCTAATGATAAAAATCCAAAAAATAAGTACACCTAATTGAATTAAAGAAGGAATATAGATATTAAGATCTTCCAACCGTGATAAATTATCTATTATTGTATTTAACATATTAGATTTTGGCTTTATTTTTTTGTTTTATATGCTTACGGATATAATAGCCAAACAGAAAGAGTATCGCAATAATTATAGCTGCTAACCCGAATTTTTGTCCCACCATAAATATTCTTTCGGGAGAGTATTCTAAAAACATTTCAAAATTACCTGTTTTTGTTACATACCAACCATTGGCGTATCCATTTACCTCAAGGTGATTTTTTGTAGGCATTGGATCATTATTACCAGCGGGGTTAGTAAAATATGCACTCCAGCGAGGATCAAATGAGGTAGAAAGTACTAGAAAGAAAGGTTTCTGGGCATCTTTTACTTTCACCCTATACCTGGCAGGACTTATTGCTTCAAAATCTATTTCTGGAGATGTACCATTAGTTGGTATACTTTCTATTTCTCGAAGAATAACTTGATTTAAGAATTGTCTTTCTACTCTTAAATTACGGATCCTAGTACTTGAGTCCCGCATAATTCTTTGATTAAAACTATTATCCTCACAATATCTGCGATACGGACGCGGGACAATTGCTTTACAATCTCCAAAAGGAATGATTTTGATTGATATGTAATGTTTACCCGAAGCAGGAAATGGTGTAAAGGTACCATTATATTTTTTCCACCCAAAATCATAATCACCTCGAGTTAGAGCTATACCAAATCTGGGGATTTTCTCTCCATTTATATCTGTAAAATCAACATCTGAATGAAGCGATACAACAGGAACATTACCTTTTTCTTCAAGATACTCAAAGGATAGTGTATAAGAATAACTATTATCCAAATCACTAATTGGGATTATTTTTGTAAGTGGTTTTCTATCTACAGATGATAACTCTAGTTCTTCTGGTAATTTTTCTGCTATAAGATTTATTGCCTTAGGTTTAGCTATACTGACTTCATGAACTCCTTGATTAAGATGATACGCTCCCAAAAAGAAAACATCTTTGTCGGTTTTTTGTTGTGCAGGGTCTAACTTAATTTTTTTCCCATCAAGATTAATTTCTCCAATTCCATTATCCTCAAAATAAGAGCTAAAATTTTGTTTGGGAACTAAGATTTCATACTGAGAGTCCTTTGGAACAAAGAAACGATGGATTAAATCCTTATCTGTCGGATATACTGATTTAGCTCCCATTGCAATAAGTAAATCATTAAGATATGAGATAGTCTGCTCCATTAAACCAGTTTCAGTAGTTCTTTTCTTAATTTCTTCCAAAGCCACTCTTTGACCAACCAGGCTTTCAGCTATTGCCCTATCAACTAATGGGGAAGTTGTTAGCTCGTTGGATATAGATTTAAGACCCTGATAGTATTCCTGCAAAGCTGACGCATTCTGCGGTGAATGACTTATTTCTGCTACCCTTTTTGCCAGCAGGTTAACTTGGAAGGAAAGTTGATTATCTGCGGTTTGAAACTGGTTTTCTAATTCTTCTTTTAACCTGACCAATGCATAAAAAGGTGTATCCCGATAAATACTTACAAAAGGTAGATTTTCAATCGAGTTATTTAAATCAATGTTTATATTTTCAACCCTTACTCCGTTAATCATAGTTTTCTTGGCTAAATTAACGTAAGGATCTTCTATTGGAGACTTCGAGGAAACGATAAATACTTCATTTCGTTTGGGATTAGAAAAAGGCATCAGACCTAAGCTGTTTCCCAAAGGGTCAAATAAATATACTGATTCGGTACTTGCAAAAACCTTTTGACGAAACTCTGAAGGCTTCAGCTCAAAAAAAGTTAATTTACCAAAATGCCCAACCTCTGAAAAACTTTGAAGCAAATATTTTCTTACATTATCTAAAACTTTTACAGGATTTTCTGTTTCTCTAGCTAAATAATCAATATCATCACGAACCATGATGTATCTAACATTTAGTAGTTGAGCCAATATCCAAACTTTATCAGGATAATTCAATAAAGTTTGTTTAATATTATCTACCATTTCCGGTAAATTACCATTACTGGTACTCAAGGAAACCATTGGCTGATTAAAGAGATTGTTTGAAAGCTCTACACCTGCGAAACCATATTCCCATTTATAAGTCATTCCTTCCCCGTCTATTGGCAATACTAATACTCTAAAAAGTCCTTGTTGTTTATCTAGCCATTCTCGGGCATCTTTATAATAGTCCGGTACCTTAACATATTGACCAATATTAATATCATTGGCAGGAGGACCTCCTCCTGTAAAAACTAAACCCGTAACAGTAGGAAACATAAACACGGGAAAAGTCAATGTTAAAATTAAAAAAGCCACTAATTTTTTTGAAAACCTCAGTTTACTACTCAAAGTATTAACAATCGCAACAATACCAAATCCAACAGGAATAGCCATAGCAAAGGGTAACGATAATCCAATTTTTTCAAACGGATTTCTAAAAACATGTAAAAACGTAAACCATTCAAATATACGCATCGTAACACCACCAAAAGGCGCTAAAGTACCTTTCATCCAAAACATAACTATAAATGCTACTAAAATTAAGAACTTGTAAATTAACTCCTTTTCTTTCTTGAATAAACCAAGAATAAAAGCAACTGCCGAAAAAAAGCTTAAGAATATAAAAGGTACTGTGCCATAAATCCATACCCATGAAGCATTATCCTTAAGATAATCATTTGGTTTGAAAAGCCGAAAAACACCTAAAACCGATTCTACTTGTTCACTAATGCCCTTAAATGTACTGACATTATCCGAAGGATTAAAAAATTTAACGGAACCTCTGTTTCCCAAATCAACAAATACTGAACTAAGCAGAGGCATTAACCACCAGGAATGTAACAGCGAAAAAATTACTACAAATGCTAAAAAGTAAACTAATGGAAAATAATCTCTTTCCTTCCTAAAAGTTGATATAAATACAAAAATGCTCAAAAAACCCAGTATTCCAAAAAACAATTCCAAAAAAGCAGGCCCAACAAATGCAAAGCTAAAAATAAGGCTAACTAAACCTAAGACAACAAGATAAATAAATTTTTTAGACTCTAATCCTTTAAGGTATATAAGAAATGCAAGTGGCATAAATGCGTAAAAAAATATCAAGGGGTATTGAAACCTATGTAGTACTGATATGTGTGCTATTGGGTTAAAAATATAAAACAGAGCCGATGAAAATCTGGATAAAGGGGAGTTTCCTTTGACTAAAGAAGCAAGTTTATGAACAGCAAGCACCCCAACAACGAATATTAACCAATACAATACAGCTTGAAGAATAAAATTGGGAATGTTTAAATGCTGGAAAAAAGTTACAGTAGCGTAAAGTGGAGAACTTGGAAATGCTATTGAACCACTGCCACCAATAGGCACATCCCCCCAACTGCTTTTTAATACTTCTAAAAGTCTTGATGTGTTATAAAAAGGTAAACCTGACTCCCCCGAACCAAGTATTAATCCTTTTCTAAACCAAATGGTTGTGAGCGTAGTAATCAGAACTATTAAAAAAGTTCTTTCTTTAGCTAACTGGTTCTTAAAAAGTTTTGATAAGAAATTATTTATATTTACTATATGTAAGAATCCTTTCATCATTATCCTCCTTTGTAAGCATTATGGGAGTAATCACTCTTTGCACCCATCTTAAGTGTTTATAAAAATCCCATAACGATAATTTTCCAAATATTTTATCATGGAGATACTCATCAGAAACATTTCTAACTTGATTTTGAATAATTTGCCTTTTTTTAAGTGCTTTAGGAAGATAACCAAGTGACCAAAAAATTGACTTAATCCAGCCCTTTAAAGGATCGGGATTACCCTGTATTAAGGTAATCAGTCCTCGAGCTGTATAGACAGCAATCAGTTGTGGAAGATAAATTAGAAGATATTTCATACTATAGTTTTGTATAAATAGATTTATCATTTTAGCATATGCAAATTCCCATTTAACAGATCCTCTGCCAATCTTAAGTGACCAATGATAAATTCTTGCAGAAGGAACTCTTACAACCTTAAAACCTGCAAGCCAAGTTCTCCATATCATATCCAAATCATTTATATTAAAATCTATATCAGCATCAAACAATCCGGCTTTTTCAAAGACCTCCTTTTTAAATAACGTACCATCTATTCCACTAAAACCAACAAAAGGTTTGTTATATTTTTTACTGTCTTTAAGACCGTACTCTGGAATATACAAGAATCCTGTTTGTGGCATTAAATACATTCTATAGGTTTGAATTCTATCATGTTTGTGATAATCTAGAATTTTTGCAACTACAGCTCCTATAGATTGATCAGGAACACTTTCAATAAAGTTCACCAATTCATTTAGACAATTAGGATCAGTCAATTCATCAGTCATAAAAAATAAAATATATTTACCTTTACTATTCTTAATTCCTAAATTCAATGATTTACCAATACCTAAGTGTGTTTTATTAACAATAATGTGCCAATTTTCTTTTCCCGCTGTAATCTGTTTTGCTATCGTCACACCATTATCAGAAGAAGGATCAAAAACCATAATCACCTCTAAATTTGGGTAATGGATATTGCTAATATTTTTGATAAAATTACTAATGAAATATTCTACTCTATAGGCTGGAATTATTACACTGACCAATGGTGGTTTCTTTATCATTTATTTTTAACATACCAATCAATTGTCTTTTTTAATCCATCAACAAGGGGTGTTCTTGCAATAAATCCTAATTTTTCTTTTGCTTTAGTATTATCACTATTTCTCCTTGGACTCCCATCCGGTTTGGTAGTATCAAAAATAACCTTTCTTTTCTGTCCGCTTATTTTTAAAATCATATCAATTAACTCCTTAATTGATATTTCCTCATCTGTCCCTAAATTAATTGGATCCGGTATGCAAGCTTCTTCAATTGCAAGCATTATCCCTTCTGCCACATCTTCCGCGTACAGAAATGCCCTGGTTTGATTACCGCTCCCCCAAACTACTAAAGGGTTCTCTCCGTCAAAAACCCGTTTTATTAAAGCAGGAATTACATGTGAAATCTTAGGATCAAAATGATCTCGTGGACCGTAGCAATTATAAGGCCTAACTATCCCTATATTCATACTATATTCTTCCGAATAATATCTTCCCAACAACTCTCCCATTCTCTTCCCCCATCCATAACCTCCATTTGTAGGTTCAGGCTCATCTCTAAACCCCTCTGATTCGGGAGTAGGTATAATCGCATCTCTTGGATATACACAAGCCGAAGATACTTGTAAGAATCTATCTACCTTAGCAAGTCTTGCCGCCTCCATCATATTACAAACAATCAATAAATTCTCCCGCAAAATACTCCCATGGTGTGCTCTATTATATTCTATACCTCCAACTCTGGCTGCCATATTTATAACCACTTCTTGATTTTTGCATGCCAGTTGGCAGATTTTTAAGTTATCTATATTGCCGTCTATTAATTTAACTTTATCTTTAACGCTATCTATATTGCCTAATTTTTCAGGACGGATGTGATCTAAAACAGTCACAATCGCACCGTTTGCTACCAATCTTTCGGTAACATGGCTTCCAACAAACCCACATCCACCTGTTACCAATACTTTTTTCTTTTTCCAAAAGTTTTTCATTTTAAGATACCTTATTAATCCTACCAGTATTACTCTTTAGTCCCAAAAGGCTTCGTACGAAAAACTCAGAGCTCAATATAATATTTCTTTGTTGAATTTCCCTCTTTCTTCTAAATTCATCGCTATCTTGCTCTATTGCTGTCTGTTCCGGAGGATGCCTATACGGCACCTCTATGCTTGCCACTTTAAAACCCTTATGCAAAACAGCTATTACAGGGAAGAAAATTGCATTTGGCCATAGCTCGGGTTTAATAATCTTATGGAAATTCAAATTTGGATCTTTAACGAATAAGTATTTATCAGTAAATAGGGAAAGTAAAGCAGGATCGTTCCTAAAGAATTTTGGTCCGAACCAAACATCCAAATCCGGTTCTTCGGCAGACCTTAAACCGTATTTTCTAAGTATAGCATTCCAAATACGATTACTGTCTTGTTCAAACCTGACCTGATAATCAGGATACGTTTCTTTGAATAAACCTTCATTTCTTTTTGGTACAACAATATCTGCCTCTCCTTTCAATATAGGTATAATTGCTTGCGGTAAACAATCCGCAGTAATTGAAACCTTCTCAGGTTCTGACCAGCAAATTACTTTAACGCCAAAAAGACCACTTATCTCTCTAAATCCCTGTTGTCTGCTGGGACTCATGCCTTTTTCTGTTTCCGCCGAAACAATCACTTCCGTCCCTTTGAGTCCCTCTATAAAAGTGGCAGGACTTCCACCATCTATAACTACTACCCGAAAACCCCTCTTGTTAGCCCTTAAAATCATTCGCAAGGCTAAATCTCCTCTTGTTTTATCTATCCTCTCTTGATTAACTTCATTATTCTGCAATTGACCTGCACTGTATTGTCGTATTGCTCCGGGATACCATCTCTTATAAAAAGTGGTTGTTACAACACCGATAGATTTTGGGTCCACCTCTCTTTCCGGATTCGGCATAAGTTCAAGGGGTTTCATATTAATGGCGGGTAAAAATATTGATCATTTCCTTTATTTCTTTTTGTGTTAACTCCGGATTATTTCCAAAATAAAGTCCTTGTTTGTGGACAAGTTTTGCATTTGGATTATCAAACCTGGTCACAAATTGCGGCATATATTTTTTGAAAAATGGCTGCATTCCCATATCCCCACCTA
>CAYICZ010000002.1:0-64219 GCA_964362195.1 uncultured Gammaproteobacteria bacterium
CTTTGAAGGTGAAGAAACTATTTATTTAAATTTAGAAAAATCCACAAAGGAAATTACCCTGCATTCTGCTGATCTAAAAATAGAATGTGAAGATGCAAAGGTTTCATACAATAAAAAATCAGAAACAGTTAGTTTAACTTATATAAAACCAATTCCGGCCGGTAAGCACAATCTAAAGCTTAAGTTTAGCGGATTTTTAAATGATAAGATGAGAGGATTTTATAGGAGCAAGTATGGAGATAATCAGCATTTGGCCACTACCCAGTTTGAATCAACAGATGCCCGCCGTGCCTTTCCTTCTTTTGATGAGCCTGCCCAAAAAGCCATTTTTGACGTGACTTTAATGATTCCCCCCGGAAAGATGGCTATCTCAAATACCATTGAATCAGAAGTTTTGGAACATGAGAGTGGTTATCAAATTGTTCAGTTTGCCCCGACTCCTAAAATGAGCACCTATCTTTTAGCTTTTATTGTGGGGGATTTTGAATATATTGAGGGTAAAAGTGAGGATGGAACAGTAGTTAGGGTTTTTACCACTCCCGGTAAAAAGGATCAGGCTAAATTTGCCCTGGAGGTTGCCAAAAAATGCATGGATTTTTATGAGAGGTATTTTGGCATAGATTATCCTTTGCCTGTTTTGGATATGATTGCCATCCCGGATTTTGCAGCCGGGGCCATGGAAAATTGGGGAGCTGTGACTTACAGAGAATCAACCTTGTTGGTGGATGAGGAAAAAACATCTTCACAAAATAAACAATGGGTAGCCATGGTAATTGCCCATGAGCTGGCCCACCAGTGGTTTGGCAATTTGGTAACCATGGAGTGGTGGACCCATCTTTGGTTAAACGAGGGTTTTGCCTCATTTATAGAATATTTAGCCATAGATCATATCTTTCCGGAGTGGGATATCTGGACCCAATTTGTGGCAAATGAAATGGGAGTAGCGCTGTCTTTGGATGCTTTGAACAATACTCACCCCATTGAGGTAGAAGTAGGGCATCCGGCAGAAATATCTGAAATTTTTGACCGGGTTTCTTATTCCAAAGGGGCCTCAGTCTTGCGAATGCTCTGGAAGTATTTAGGGGAAGAGGATTTTCAAAAAGGATTGCAACATTATTTAAAAAAGCATGCGTATGGAAATGCCCAAACAGGGGATTTATGGAAAGCATTATCAGAAGTTTCTGGTAAAAATGTAGGTAAAATTATGGCTAACTGGACTGGGAAGGCTGGACATCCTCTGGTTAGGGTACAGGAGACAGGCAACAGGCTACAGTTAACACAATCCAGATTTTTTTCAAGCCCAATTTCCAAAAAACAAACCCATGACAATACTATTTGGTCGATTCCAATAAATGGGTTTTTGATGGGCAAAAAGTCCATGATAGTTAAAGGAGATGGAAAACTAAATAAAGGAGAAGTAAGTTTGGTCAGAGTTGATTATCCGCATGAATATTTGAAAAAATTAGAATCAAAGATTAGTCAGCTCTCTGCTCCAGACAGGTTAGGATTAATAAGAGATAGTTTTGATCTTGCCCAATCCGAAAATTCACCTACATCATTAGCATTAGAATTGGCACAAAGTTATAAGGAAGAGGAAGATTATACTGTTTGGAGTTCTTTAACAAGTCACTTGAGCCAGCTAGATTCACTTTTGGCTTATGAAAGTTTTTATGATGATTTCAGAAATTATGGAAAACAGATTTATTCCGGGATAGCTCTAAAAATGGGATGGGAAAAGAAAGCAGGAGAAAAACACACAGATTCTTTGCTTCGTGGAATGGTTTTAAATATGCTGGGTTTTCTCGGAGATGAAAAAACCATTAAAAAAGCTCAATCTTTATTTGGTAAAAGAGTGGATCCTGATTTAAAAGGTGTAGTTTATAACCTGGTGGCAGAAAATGGGGGAAAAAATGAGTGGAATACTTTAGTTAAGATGTATAAAGAAGAGGATAACCAGCAGGAAAGAGACAGATTAGGCAGATCCTTGGGTAAATTTTCGTCCAAAGGACGACCAGACTCTGGCTGGAAATCTAAAAAATTGCTTAATAAAACTCTCGCATTTTCTATCAGTAAGCATGTCAGGTTTCAAAATACTTTGGGGATAATAGCTTCTGTTTGGCATAATCCGGAAGGCAGATATTTAGCCTGGGAATTTGTCAAGTCTAATTGGAAAATGCTAAAAGAGCGATATGCCGGCGGGCATTATTTCACCAGAGTCTTCACTCCGGCAGGGGAGTTTACAAAATTAACTGATGCCAAAGATATAGAAAAATTTGTCAAGAAAAATCCCGTCCCGGAGGCCAAAAGAACTATAGCCCAAGCTCTAGAACAAATTTATTCTAATGTGGAATGGTTAAAAAGGGATAGGGAAGGAATTAAGAAATTTTTAGAAAAATTTAAGCTCAAGGAGAGTTAAAAATCCGCAGGTGTAGCTACAATTCCACCCCCGGGGTGGACATTCGATAAGTAAAAGAATGCCAGATAGAAAATTGTGGGATGGTTAAAAAGGGATAGAACAGGGATTAAGAAGTTTTTTAGAAAATCTTCGATAAGTTTACTTTATTTTTTCTTTAGTTGCTGAAATTGTGCTGCTAAAGCTGTATTCCTGAGATGATCACTAAATCTATTATCTGGTTGGGTTCCCAGGCAATGTAGAAGCAGTTCTGATTTTTGTCTGCTCTGATGGATCTAGAGCAGTAAAAGCTACTTGTTGAGCTTTGATCCTACCTGATAGGGTTCTTATCTGATCTTCAGGGGGATAGTTTTCTTTTGAGCCTTTTTTGATATAAACAGTATTTCCATAATCGTCTGAGAATTGAGCAATACTGAATACATCAGAATTTGGATCAATTCCTCCTTCAGGAGTACGATAAGCTCCATGAACAGAGTCGCGGAATTTAAATTTTTGGGCATACTCCTGATTTTGCTGAGCCATACCCGCTTGACGCTCAGCCCTTCTGGCTTTAAATCTTTTTACATATTCTGGTGGAAGATTATTTAGTTTATCTATAGGATCTTCAGGCATACTCTTATTTTAGCATATTTTATGGTAAAATTCATGGATTATGGCTGGAAATGTTAATGAACTTCGAAATGGTGCTTTTATAAAAGAAGGCAAAGATATTTTTTTGGTGGTTACTTATGAGCATATGAAAACCGGACGGGGGTCCGGCAATATTAAGCTTAAAGTTAGAAATCTTCGCACAGGTGCTGTAGTTGAGAAATCATATATAACCGGAGCAAAAGTAGAAGAGGCTAATGTAGATAAGAAAAAAGCCCAATTTTTATACTGGGACGCGGATATTTACTCTTTTATGGATCCTGTATCTTTTGAACAGTTTAGCGTCTCTTCTCAAGTTTTAGGAGATCAAATAAAATATTTAAAAGATGGACTTGATGTGATTTTAATTGTTTTAGACGAAGAAGTATTGGGTTTGGAGTTGCCAATGAGCTTGGTTTATACCATTGTTGAAACAGGTCCAGGCGAAAAAGGTAATACTGTGTCAAATGTTTACAAAGATGCTACACTAGATAATGGATTGGTTGTTAAAGTTCCCCTGTTTATGGATGCTGGGGAAAAGGTTAAAATAGATACCAGATCAGGAGAATATGTGGAGAGAGTAAAATGACAAAGAAAATAACTAAGGTGTTAATCCCTGCAGCCGGATTTGGGACACGGTTTTTACCCCAAACCAAGGCCATGCCCAAGGAGATGTTGCCGATTGTAGACAAGCCTGTAATTCAATATGTAGTTGAAGAAATTGTGGCCTCCGGTATAGAAAACATAATTATTGTTACAGGCGCAACCAAGCGGGCAATTGAGGATCACTTTGATGAGCCATCTGAGGATCTGGTACAAAATTTAAAAAACGGCAATAAAACTAAAGCTCTGGAACAAATAGAGCATATTTCAAATATGGCAAATTTTATTTATGTCAGGCAAAAAGGGCCTTATGGCAATGGTACCCCTGTTTTATCCGGTGAGTCAGTGATTGAAGATGAGCCTTTTGCCGTGATTTGGGGAGATGAGTTTATTTTGTCAGAACCTCCAAGACTTAAACAAATGATTGATGTATATGAAAAGTATGGGGGAATGGTAGTCTCTGGTGTCAGAATAGAAAATAAAGAAGATTTAAGAAGATACGGGGTAATGGATTTAGAGCCGGTTGAAGGAAATGTCTATAAAGTAAAAAGTATTGTGGAAAAGCCGCAACCTGGCGAGGCACCTTCCAATCTGGCTGCAATTGGAGCTTATATTTTGCCTCCGGAAATTTTTGAAGCGCTTAAAAGTATAAAGCCTGGTAAAGGAGGAGAGCTCTGGTTGGTTGATGCTATAAATCTACTACAAGAAAAGGGGATTCCTTTATATACTGTAGAAATTGAGAATGGCAAATATTATGATACGGGAAATAAGCTGGAATATATGAAAACTGTGGTGGATTTGGCAAGAGTTCACCCTGAAATAGGCAGCGATTTTGAAAAATACTTAAAAGAGTTAATGAACAAATCTTAAAGCAATAACTATTCCGCCAACAGTTACTGCCTGAGTTAAAATTCCCCATGGCAGAAAAGCTAGTTTGGCATGTTTTTGAATTTTATGTTGAAATTGGTAGGCAGTGGAAAATGGTGGAAATTTCCAGTTAAACAAAAGATAGGGCATCATTAAAATGTCCCAGATTTCAGAAAAAAAGATACAGGATAAAAGATAAATAGGATCTACATTTTTACCAAAGATAAAAAAAGCTAACAGTATTCCTACTACCAAATCTAAAACAGATTCGGCGAAGAGAGTAATTTTATTTTTGCCTCTCCAGCCTAACCCAAGATCCCAATGAGGGATCATATCTAAAAGAGGGTGAGAGAGCGCAGCCAAAGGTAGAGCGATTGCAGGATTTGAAATAGAGGCTGCTATTGCGCCACCGACTAGCGCGTGTGCTGTTGCTGTCATAAATGAGATAATAAGTGTATCACGTTTTGTCAATTTGATTCAACTAACCCTTTATGGTAACCTTCTTGGATATGTTTCCGGTACTTTTTTCCATTGGCAAATTTTCTGTCTCATCTTTTGGAGTTTTTCTATCTCTGGGATTTATTTTTGGAGTCTTTTTAATCTGGAGGTTGTCCCGGGCCTGGGATTTGGATGAGGAAAAAATTCTGGATTTAACACTTTTAACATTTGTGGGAGGGCTAATTGGCGCAAGGATCTACTTTGGTATTACTCACATAAGTGAGTTTGCATCCAGTCCGCTAAATTTTATCCTTTTTTTCAAATACCCGGGATTTTCTTTTTGGGGAGGATTTTTAGGTGGTTGGCTTACTATGTATTACTATGCAAGGAGACAAAGAGTAGATTTTTGGCAAATTGCAGACATAGCTGCAGTTGGTTTTTTAGGAGGGCTTATTTTATCTGATTTAGGTTGTTTTTTGGGTGGTTGTGGGGCAGGAAGTCAGACGCATTTATTTTTAGGTGTTCCCATGGTCGGGTTAATTGGCAGAAGATGGCCTGTTCAACTAGTTGAAGCTATTTTACTTGCCTTTATTTTGCGAAATATTTGGAAAAAAGCAACACATTTTCACCTTAGGGGTAAAATTATCAGTCTTAGTTTAGTTTTAATAGGCTTGGTCAAGTTAATGCTTTTACCTTTTAAACAAATTGCAGGAGGAGAGTATATTTTCTCAAGCCTTCTGGTTATTTTAGGAATTACTATTTTTTATAGAGTTACAAAGCAAAATATAATAATTGACTTAAAACGCTTTGTTAAATTTATCTCAAACAGAAAGTTAGTGTTAGAAGTTTTACAAAAGAGCTGGTATAATCACCAAACGTCCTTTACTTGGAAGTTTAGGAATTTAAAAAAATTATTAAGGAGGTTTAATGTTAGATTTTCCATCAAAAACACTAAAATATCTTAAAAACCTGTTAGTCAGACAGCAAAGAGAGGTTGAGAAAAATTTAAAAGAAGTTACGGAAGATGATCCGGCTATGAGTCAAGTGCTGGCTGAAACTTCAGAACCTGGAACAGATTCATCCATTGCAGATTCTCATACCAAAACAGTGGTTGTTGAAGAGCAACTTAAGAAAGCAAATACCAGCATAAAAGTAGCTCTTTTAAAAATTAGCAAAGGGACTTATGGCAAATGTGAGAAATGTGGTAAACAGATAGAAATTGGTAGACTTCTGGCTATGCCCACAGCCCAATATTGTTTATCTGACTCCAAAAAAATTCACTAAATAATAATCTTTAGTGTATAATTTAAATATGCCCTTTGATGAAGAATACTTAAAAGATAATTTTGTTTCTGTGGTAGCTCACGAACTTAGAACCCCGATTACTGCTATTAGATCTTATGCCTGGATGGCTCTTCACAAATCAGATGTACCTTTATCACAAAAACTGGAAAAATACCTGATCAGAATTTTTATTTCCTCAGAAAGATTAATTAATCTGGTTAATAGTATGCTTAATATCTCACGTATTGAATCAGGCAAGATTGAGATACATCTGGAGAGAGTAGATATAATTTCAATACTTAAAGATACAATTGATGAGGCTTATTATTCTAAATCTACTGAAAAACAGATCAATATATCACTTTTAGAACAACCCCTACCCAAGGTTTTAGCAGACCCGGAGAAATTAAGAGAAGTATTACTGAATATTTTAGTGAATGCAATCAAATTTTCATCAAATAGAGGAAAAATTACCGTTAGTTTCTTTACTGATGGTAATGTGATAGAAGTAAGTATTAAGGATGAAGGTCCGGGAATAAGCAGAGAGGATTTATCCAAGTTATTTAAAAAATTTGGCAAACTGGATAATTCCTACACTGCTGCTACTTCCGGAGGTACAGGTTTAGGACTATATATTTCTAAAAGTTTGACGGAGAAGATGAATGGTAAAATTTGGGCTGTCTCAGAGGGCTTAGGTCAAGGGGCAACTTTTGTTTTATCGTTGCCTATTGCTAAATAAATTATGGATAATCAAAGCAAAAAAATATTAACGTCCCGCCATAGGCGGGAGGAAAGCAGGCTTTGACATATTATGGCAAAGATTCTTATTGTTGAGGATGACCAGTTTTTAAGGGAGTTTTACCAGGAGCTTTTAACAGAGGAAGGATATTTAATAGATGCGGCAGCAGATGGGGAAGTTGCGTTGTCTAAACTCAAAGATAATGAATATGATTTAGTACTTTTGGATATTATGCTTCCTAAAAAAGACGGCGTACAAATTTTAAGGGATTTAAAAGCTACTCCTGCCAAAAAGGCAAATGTGACTATTGTTGTTTTAACCAATTTAGGCCAGGATGCAGTTATAAAAGAATGCTTTGATTTAGGGGCAGAAGGATATTTAATCAAATCTGCTATGAATCCGGATCAGGTGCTTCAGGAGGTTAAAAGCTATCTTCAAAAAACCCCTTAATGAAAGTTATTTTTCAGGATGATGATTTATTAGTTTTAGACAAACCGGCAGGATTAGTGGTGGATAAGTCTAATACTCAGCAGGCCGATACTTTAGAGGATATTTTAAAAAAAGATTTTAATATTAAGCTTAAGCGGGGGGGAATAGTGCATAGATTAGACAAAGATACCTCAGGGGTAATTTTGGTTGCTAAAACCCAAGTTGCGCTGGAAAATCTGCAAGCCCAATTTAAGGAAAGAAAGACTAAAAAAGAATATCTGGCATTAGTTCATGGATTTGTGGAAAGTCTGGGTAAAGTGGAAGGAAATATTGGCAGGAATCCAATAAAGCGGGGAAAATTTACAGTGTTAGATGAAGGGAAGGAGGCTGTGACTGAGTATAGACTGGTTAAGCATTTGACAATGGACAATGGACATTTGACAAATACATTTTCAGATTTAAACAAAATTCAAATGAGGAAACTGGAGAGAATGAAATACAATGAATTCACTTTACTCCGCTGTTTCCCAAAAACTGGACGAACACACCAAATTAGGGTACATTTAAAATACATCAATCATCCAATAGTTTCAGATGAGATATACGGGGGAAAGAAGATAGTACGGTTGGATCACAGATGGTGCTTGAGGCAATTTTTGCATGCTGCTAAAATTGGCTTTTATCATCCTGTTTCAGGTAATTGGACGGAAGTTGAAAGTGAATTGCCTGAGGATTTGAAAGAAGCTTTAAATAAATTGAATGAATAATATTTTTATACAACTTGCCATAATTTTAGGTTTATCCTCAGCTTTAGGCTTTGTGGTGGTTAAATTTAAACTGCCACTTTTGATTGCCTATTTAATTGTAGGGCTTTTAATTGCAACATCTGCTATTTTTGATCCCAGGGCATCAGATGTTTTACATTTCCTGCCTGAAATAGGAATAGCATTTGTGCTTTTTTTGGTAGGAATGGAACTTGATCTCAGGGAAATAAAAAGCCTGGGTAAGCCGATCCTTTTAGCAGGAACTGTTCAAATTATTATTACAACTATTGCAGGTTCAACTATTGCAAACCTTTTAGGTTTTAGGCAACTGGAATCCTGGTATTTAGGTATAGGGCTTGCTTTTTCCTCAACCATTCTGGTGATTAAACTTTTGATTGACAAAAAAGATGTTGGAGCACTTTATGGAAAGTTAGCTGTAGGTATTTTACTCCTGGAGGATCTTTTTGCAGTACTTTTACTGGTTGTTTTAACTGTTTCTTCATCAGTTTTAGGCTTAGGGTTACAGCAAACATTTCCTGTTATTGCCTTAATATTGAAGGCAGTTTTGCTTTTCGGACCGGTTTTTGTATTTAGCAGATTTATTTTACCTGTTGTTTTTAAGACGGTTGCAAGACAAAGCGAGCTGCTTTTCATAACTGCGCTGGCCTGGTGTTTTGTTTACATATCTTTTGCAATTGTTTTAGGTTTCTCTGTTGTTATCGGGGCATTTTTAGCAGGAGTTGCGCTGGCAAATTCTCCTTTTCATTATCAAATTCAGGGTAAAGTAAAACCTTTAAGGGAATTTTTTGTAGCATTGTTTTTTGTTTATCTTGGGACACAGGTAGATTTTACTGAGATTGGCAAGATATATCCTTTGATGATCGTTTTCACAAGTTATACATTGATAATTAAGCCTACGATATTTTTACTGCTTTTGGGATCATTTGGGTTCAGAAAACATACAATGTTTCAGACGGCTTTAAGTCTAACCCACATCAGTGAGTTCTCATTAATCCTAATGCTGGTTGGCTTTGAACTCGGTATTGTCAGCAGGTCAGCTTTGACTGTGATAGCGCTGTCAGCCGTGCTTTCTATGATTGTAGCTTCTGTCATGATTACCCATGCCAATAAGCTGTATAAGAAAATTACCAATATATTAAGTTTTTTCGAAAGGAAAAATTTTAAACATTCTCTGGAAAAGATAGATACCAGAGAGAATTTAAAAGGTTATGTAATAGTAATAGGGGCAAGAAAGGTGGGAGGGGAGATAGTTAAGTTATTAAAAAGGGAGAATATTCCTCAAATTGTTCTGGATTTTAATCCTCATCAGGTTGAAGTTTTAATAAAAGAAAAAATTCCTGTTTTGTATGGTGATATGGGAGACCCGGAAGTTTTGGATGGATTGAACTTAGCAGATGCCAGGATGGTGATTTCTACATCAGCCAGTGTGGATGATAATTTGTTGCTTTTGGAAGAATTAAGGTTGAGGCATATCAATATACCGGTTATTATCAGAGCTGATGAGGCTGATGATGCGGAAGATTTATACAAAGCAGGAGCTGATTTTGTTATCCTGCCG
Organism: uncultured Gammaproteobacteria bacterium; assembly: GCA_964362195.1. Classification (GTDB taxonomy): domain Bacteria; phylum Patescibacteriota; class Microgenomatia; order Daviesbacterales; family UBA10151; genus CAYICZ01. The sequence continues at coordinate 9,744 of CAYICZ010000002.1, forward strand.
GAAATCATGGCAGGGGATTTTTTGGTGGAAAAGCTTAAGGATCACTTAAACAGCGGAAATTTCTTCAAAGACCGTAGTAAAACAGAATTAGCACGGTTATCCAAAAAAACATTGGCCTGGGAATAAATATTTAAATTTTCTTGACTTCGGGTTAAATTTGGGGTAATGTAAATTAATGGATACAAATAGCACTATACCCTGAAGATATTGGTCCGATCTGAAAAAAAACTCATTCAAGAAGGAAGTGAGGTGTACGAAAAAATCGTACAACTGAAATTAGAATCTCTGGATGGAAAAAAATATTTTACGGATGCGGCTGATGTAGAAACACTTTTCAGACTTATTCAATCTGTTCCAAGCCCGAAAGCTGAACTTTCAAACTTGTTTATAGAGAATTTAATGAGGCAAATTAGAGAAGCAATAAAAAATAGACAATTTAAAAAATTAAGGATGAGTTGGTTAGATTAAAACCTCTGTTATACTCTAATACATCGTAAACTGCTTGTAACGTTTACGTTATAAAGTATGGTATATTTTATGTATGAAGAATTTAAAAACTCTTGAGCAACTACCAGCAGAATTAGATGTTAAAGTATCAAGAAATCCTAAAACTGGGATTTGGATTGCCCAGATTAAAAATCTAGACGTTTTTACAGAGGCAGAGGATCTAATAGGGTTGATTTACAATGTTAATGATCTGATTTATGCTTTTTTTGATATTCCTAAAAAACTCCAACATAAAGTGTGGTATATGGCTCCTTATATTCAAGAAACCACTGCGCATAAACCAAAAATTCAGTTAGATGAACTAATAAAATTTAACATTTTGTTATCTCCAAAGTTACACCATACATATTTAAACTAATACAAAATGCCCCGAGTTTTTTCACCTGAAGAACTTTGTAAATTGTTAAAAGACCAAAAGTTTGGTTCACAAGACCAAAATGCTACCAGTCATGTTAAATTCACTCATCCTGTTCCTAAAGCTGTTTCAATAGGCATTAGACCATTTATCATTGTAATACTAAAGAAGGGAAATTACGATCCTAATACTTCGGCAAGCTATAGAACTCAATTAAGAAGGCTAGGTATTCCCAGTGAGGTTATAAAAAAGTTTTTAGGATAAAAGCAATAGCAGATTCTGTTATGAAGAAAGAGGCTTTTTAGGGCCTCTTTCTTTTTTCAAATTCTTTGCAAAGAATTCTCTTAAACTACAGGTGCACCAGGCGTGGGCTGGTCGCCCAAAGGCGTGGGCTGATCGCCCAAAGGCGTGGGCTGGTCGCCCAAAGGAGCTGGTGTTTCAGGAGCTGGTGTTTCAGCAGGAGGAACCACTGGTTCATCCGAAGCTGATGGTGGAGTATAAGCTGTTCCACCCATAGGTGCATCTGTTGCCGGTGCAGCCGGTGCATTTGGATAATTTGGATTCATAAAAATATCACCTCCTTTAATATAAGTTTATATTGCTAATGGTTGCGCGGTCAAGGGGCTTTTAGGTACTATAAGTATATGCCCGGCTGGAAAAAGGTTCAATCTAAAAGGAAAACTAGAAATAAAACAAGATTAGGTTTTATTGTCTTGGGACTGATAGCTTTGCTGATAGTGTTTTCTCAAATCTTCCATTTTACTAAAACTTTACTTTCTCCCTGGAAAGCCTCCGGCTCTCAAAGAACTTATACCTGGGATGGACGATTTAATATTAATTTAGTCTTCCGCTCAAAGGGTGTTGCTTTTGTATCATATAATCCCACTGATCAAAAAATAGCCGTAGTGGATATTCCTGATCAAACTTATTTAGAAGCTGCGCATGGCTATGGTAAATGGCAGCTTAGAGCACTATTTGATTTAGGAGGGGATCAACTGCTAAAAGATACTCTGAGTCAATTTCTGGCCCAACCGATTGACGGGTTTTTAGATTTCTCAGGTTCTTATAGAGATAAAAGTGCCAAAGAAATCATTGATCTGGTTAAGATAAGTCCCGGCAGACCTATTAATATATTGTCTAATTTAAAAACAGATTTAACTTTAATGGAACTCGTGCGGCTGAAGTTTGGTTTGGCAGGTGTCAGGTTTGATAAACTAGTTCAAATTGATCTGCAGGATACCAAAGCTTTAACCAAAGATCATCTGCTGGATGGAACAGAGATATTAGTAGCTGATCCAAATTTGCTGGATATATCTTTAGCTATCCTATCAGACCCAAAGATAAAAAATGAACACAAAACTATTGTACTTTTTAATGCAACAGATAAGCCTCTCTTTGCCCAAAAATGGGCCCGACTACTAACAAATATGGGAGGGGATGTGATTATTACCTCGAATGCTAAAAAAAGAGTTGATAAAACAATAGTAGCAGGGGAAGCAAGTGAAACTTTAACAAGACTGCAACAAGTGTTTAATTTTGAGTGCGTGAGTGACAATTGTGATAAAATCCAAAAGACAGATGAGGATATGGCAGGGTCCAGGGGCCAGATTAGTATAAAACTGGCTTCGGATTTGCCTTAAATAAAATGTTCGCATTAATCTTTTTATTTTTACTGGTAATCTTAATCTCTTTTTTTCTGGCTATATATTCAATGCATGATTTTGAGATAAAGCCAAATCTAAAGCTGGAATATGGGACTTTCTTAATTAAAAATCCGACCAATTTAAACCCGGATACACTGACTCCTTTATTGGCTGATCTGGCTAAGGCAAATTTGTTAATTAGCTTTGAGAGACTGTTTAAAGGTCATGAGGGGGTTTTAGTTGTATACGGGCCTAAAAATATACTTTTGAGGTATCAAAATCAATTTAATTTTTTGGAACTGGAGGATTATACCGGCATAGATTTAAATCATATTGCAATTTGGGAGGTGGAGGTGCATGATAAACCTAATTTTAGAGATAAATTTCCTGACCTACTGCCTGATGAGCAAATTTGGTTCCAGATTATATTAAGGATAAACAAAAAAGATTTAAGTTTTTTCCCCACCAGAATTAGGGTGGTGCTTACTTCTCAAGATGAGAGTCGGTTAAAAGAGTTAACTAAAGACTTTCAAGAAAAATACAAATTAATTTTACCCAAAATTCCCCAGCCATATTCCAAATCTCAAATGTTTGAATTCTATAAGAAACGCAGCTTTATTAAAGAAGGGGGAGGTGATATTAATCTAGCGATAGAGGATATTTTAAACCTCTGGCTCTTCTTCTAAGACTTCTTCCTCTTCATCATCATCTTGATTTAAGTTAGGCAATATTTCAGAAGTTACAACTGAATCAGAATTATCCAAAAATGAGGGCTGATTTTTAAACTTTTTGCTTCTGTGGACCTCTTTTATCAAAATAGAGAGTCCGTTTACCTTAATTGATTTAATAAAAAGATCGTATTTATTGCCACCCTTTAACAATCTGAACATCAAATGAGATATATCATCCGGCATCACTCCCATATAGTTTCCATTTAGGTCAACTATTGTAATGCCTCTGTTTTTAATCACCATCTCCACCCTCATGCCACAAAAAGCCTGAGACAGCTTTTGCGGTTCAGCAACTTTTAAGAGAGATACTATTTTTGTTTTTCCTGGTTCCTGCAGGAAAAGGGAAGGGGATAGCCTTGAATAACCATTTGTACCGGGTACATATTCAACCCCGTTAGGTTTAAAGGATTTAATAATTTTTAAGTTTTTTATAGCAATAGGATTATAAGGGTCAAACTTTAAGGCCTCAGAGTAATACTTTTTGGCTAAATTACCTTTTCCCATCTCCATATAAACCCTGGCCTGGCGGTTTAGCGCATCAACATTTTGCGGATCTGCTTTGATAATTTGTTTATTTATTTTTAGAGCCACATCCCAGTTGGAATTTAGCGCCGCATCTATGGCCTGATCATTTAAAAGGGTAAGATTAGGAGAAGTGTCCATCTAAGGGTTGAAGTATAAGGGTAAGTATTTTCCTTGTCAACGTTTCGCATTTAATTAGGGAATGGAGATTATTACTTTTTAGGAATTAAGAAGAAAACTATATAAAGATCCACTTGAGAAATATTCATTTAACCTCCTCCAAAAGACTCATTACAAAATTATACTCTAGATGTTAAAATAGTGCACATGAGCGGACATAGTAAATGGTCAACTATCAAGCGGGCAAAAGGTGTGACAGATATTAAAAGGGGTCAAACTTTCACAAAACTTGCCAATGTTATTACTATTGCTGTGCGCCTGGGAGGCTCAGGTGACCCGGATTCTAACCCAAGACTTCGGATGTCTATAGATGAAGCCCGTTCAGTTAATATGCCCAAAGAGAACATCCAGCGAGCCATAGATAGAGGTTTAGGAAAAGGAGAAGAAGCTAACTTGGAAGAGGTATTATATGAGGGATTTGGACCCTCTAAAGTAGCTGTAATTGTTGAAGGGTTGACTGATAATAAATCAAGGACCCTTCAGGAAGTAAAAAATATTTTTGAAAAAAGGGGTGGACATTTGGCAGGACAGGGTAGTGTGGCTTATATGTTTGAAAGAGTAGGGGAAATAAGGGTAAAGGGGAAAGGGGGAAGTGTAGAAGAAGAAACGTTGGAGTTAATAGACCTTGGTGCTAAAGATATACAAGGCTATTTAGTATATACAGAGAGCCCAGAATTAAATACTATGGGTAATAAAATTACTCAGGCTGGATATGGAGTAGAGAGCCAGGGTTTGATCTATAAACCAACTGTTTTTGTGGAAATTAATGATGAAGAAAGCGCAGACAAAGTTTTAGATTTTATTAAAAGACTAGAGGAGCTAGATGATATACAAAAAGTCTATACAAACTTACAATGATAATACTGGGAATTGATCCGGGAACAGCTACAACAGGATATGGAGTAATAAAAATCCCTGATAATATTTTAAGCAGGGAATTTAAATATGATATTGAACTTATTACATATGGCAATATTCATACTCCTAAAGAGAAGCTGATGCAGGATAGGCTGCATATGATTCATTTGGCGCTCACCAAAATAATAAAAGAATATAAGCCGGACCAGATGATTTCCGAGATGCTGTTTTTCGGCGCTAATACCAGGACTGCCATTACCGTAGGGCAGGCAAGGGGAGTTATAATGTTAACCGCTGCCCAAAACAGGATTCCGTTTCAGGATTACACCGGTCCGCAGATAAAATTAATGGTGGCAGGATCTGGCAGGGCAGATAAAAATCAGGTCCATGATGGGGTAAGAAAATTTTTAGGGAAGGTAGGCAGAAGAAGAAATAAACTAAAGGTAAGCTGGAAAGGCGGGCATCTGGATGATGCCACAGATGCGCTGGCCATAGCTATTTGTCATGTATTAAAGTTAGTAGCAAAATGAAGTTTAATTTATTAAACAAACGTCAGAAAATCATAATAGCCTCAGTGTTATTAACTATAGGGTTACTTTCTACACAACTTGTGGACTTTAATTTAAGGTTTAAGTTTATAGCAGGCTTGTTTGTTCTATCATACATACTCTCCATTTGGGCTCTCTGGGAAGGACTAAATTTAACAAAAGCTATTGTTTTAATAGTATTGCCGACTTTTTTTACAGTAGCTTTGGCAAGCTTTTATTTTCTGCTACCTGTTCGGTGGTTAACCAGATTGCCGGTTGCCGCTAGCTTTGGTTTAATGTTCTACCTGCTGCTTTTGGCTCAAAACGTTTTCAATGTGGCATCACTCCGCACCATTCCCTTATACAGGGCAGCATCCACGGCCAGCTTTCTTTTTACTCTTTTATCAGCATTCTTTCTATTTAATGTGATTTATGCTTTTAATTTATGGTTTTTTTGGAATGGGCTGGCTGTTTTTATTATTAGCTTTCCGCTTATCTTGCAGGTTCTTTGGTCTATTCAAATGGAAGATCAGGTATCTAGCGCAATATTAGTCCAAAGCTTCATACTAAGTCTTATATTAGGGGAGTTAGCGTTGAGCTTTTCCTTTTGGCCAACACCTAATACTATCTGGCCGTTAATTCTTTCATCCTCAATGTATGTTTTGCTTGGACTTTCAACTCAAGTTTTAAAGGATAAAGTGAATAGGAGAGTAGTATGGGAATATTTAGGAATAGGGCTGGCAGTATTAATTCTTGGTTTTTTTACTACCTCCTGGACAGGATAAATTAATTAGTTTAGATTGATTTGATAGTCCAAATGCAACAAGAAGTAGAGGAGCGTGAAAACTGTGAATAAATATCGTGAAAAGAAGAGATGATATGGTATGATGTAGTTGCCAGGCATGAATGTGGAAAACTATCGGTCTATGTATACAATTGCTAATAATAAAACCCGAACCCCTAGAGTAGAGATGTATCTATTTCTCTTGGAGGTTGCTCTAGACTATATGAAGTTCTGTGCTTTAAGTACACACTAGAAGTACATATTGATAATAAGCCTATTTCCTCTCTCTTTTCAGACTTCCCTGTATTTCGTTCGATGTCGCACAATATTAAGATTGAAGTAAACAGAGGAGAGGTATTCTTGGACTTTAAATATTTTTATTTATGTTAAAAGATAGGAAATTTGGAGAATAATTTATTAGCTTTAAAAGTGGTAGTTCCCGTCCAAATTTTCCATAATCAAAAAAATTAAACTTTTAAATATATCAATAAAGCGTTTGGATTTTCCTGACAATCTAATCTGGATGATGATAGATAGCCTTTATCCCCTGACAAGCCGTTTTTAGGGCCTTACAGGACCTCGTGCCTGAATAGGCTCAAGAAGGGAAATACCTTATAAGGATCTACCCGTTTAACGTGGTAACGTTACTTCACCACCAAAAATATTATAACTTTTCGTATTCATTTATGCACTTGACAGCCAGATTTAGGCATGTTATTATTCTTGTAATCAGCATTACACGAAGTTACAATATGCCCACTCCAACTAATCAAAATTTAAAAAATCAAACTCCACCCTCATCTTTAGATTTAATAGATGACTTTTATTTATTTCTGCAAACCAACAACTATTCCCCTGCTACTATTTATCACTACAAAAATGATTTGGCAATTTTTGATAATTTTTTAAAATCCAGAAATCTAAAAGTTAACGATTTAGATAAACGGTCTATATTTGAGTTTAAGGCTTATTTGTCATCAGATGACAGGCAAACAGCCACTACTCACCTTGAATCTGCCCAAAGGTTATCCTCAGCAAGTATAAACAGGTGTCTTTCTGCAGTTAGGGCCTATATCCGATTTTTGATAGATCAGGATTATAAAACGCCGGTTTTTCCTGAGCAATTTAAGATGGTTAAAAGAGAACGTTCTCATCCGAACGTTGCAGAATTTAGTGAGTTAGTTTCCCTTATTGAATCCCCATCAACTATTGAACAGGATCCTGTAATTGCTGCGCGGAATAGAGCCATTCTGGAAGTTTTATTTGCAACAGGGATGCGTATCTCAGAACTTGTTTCCTTAAACAGAAGAGATTTAAATGTTGAAGGAAAAATATTTATAACAGGAAAAGGACGGAAGCAAAGGTTTGTTTATCTGACAGAGCGTGCACAGTCCTATCTGGATCAATATTTGACAATTAGGAAAGATAACCAGCAGGCCTTATTTGTTCCGACAAAAACAAGAAGTAAGGATAAACTTTCCTCAAGGTTAACCCCCAGATATGTTCAGGAGCGGCTTAAAACATACAGGGAAAAACTAAGAATAAACTTACCGACCACTCCGCATTCTTTCCGTCATGGTTTTGCAACATACTTAGCTGAAGAAGGAGCTTCCCCTGCTGCCATCCAGATATTACTTGGTCATGAGAGTTTGAATACCACCACCAGATACGTAAATGCATCGGATAAGTTTGCTCAGGAGTCACACCGCAAGTATCATCCTTTAGCTGAAAGGGCTTCAAGTGACGAGCGATGATTTTGTAAAAATCTTCTACAGTAACTATACTCCAAGTATTGATTGGGCTAATATAGATGAGATAACTTGGATGTATCAGGAAGAATTATTTACTATTTCTTCCAAGATTATTGCCTCTTCCGATGAATTTCTAAAAAAGTTAGATTTTGTTTTGGATTCCAAGAATGGATTAACAAGAAGCGGTGAAAGTGACGCACACCTGGCTTTAAAGTCCTTTGCTGCTGATTATTTAACTTCTAATTATGGTGTTTTGAAAGAAGAGGTGAAATTTGAATATCCCCTCATAGGATTTGAGGTTGATGTTATAGATAAGAATTTATTTTATCCTACGGAATGCGGAGATACAAATGCTTTAAAGCTTGAAAAATACCTTGTTCTGCCTGATACTAAAAAGATGTTAATTCTTCCCTATCCCCACTTTGGGAATGTAAAAGTATTTGAGTTTCAGGCTAATCCTAAATTTTTTAAATACATTAAACACAAACAAACTTTTCTAAATCAAAAAAACGCTAAATTCCGGAAGTAAAATCCGTTGTCGGACAATATTAATCCCTGCTGCTATTGACAAGCTCTTAGAATATGTGATTTAGTTAATTAAGATGCCCAAATTTTTAAAATTACTCAGGCTTAATCAAAAAGGGGTTATCCACCTTATTCCCCTATTCCTTATATTAATAGGTATTATTGCTGGAGTATATTTAGTCCAGCATCCGCAGATCTTTAAGCCAAAGGCTGATGCACCGACTATTCAGTGGGTGCCGCGAAGCTCGGAAAATGATCCTGATAATTGTGTAACCGGAGTTGATCAAAATGGTTATGCCATAGCTGTCTGTTCAAAATTAAAGCTAAAATTTAACCTGCCGGCTCAATCTTCAGATGCAGGGTTCCAGTTTGTTAAAACAGCATATGCAAACCATCCTGCTGACACAGAAGACTTTTATTGTCAAAATAATCAGGTTTGGCACAGTGAGTACAGACCTGCCTGGGATTTGCTCGGTTGGTTCTCAGACCATAGTTTTAAAGAGGACTGTTCGAAAAGCAAGAAGATTTGTGTTACGTTGCCTGGTAGTGGAACGGGACAGGGAAAGCTTACCCAAAATGCGGCATGCGAAAATCAGCTTAGTATCGTATCATTTTCTACAGAGGACAGTGCAGGCCAGTCTAAGAAAGACTTTGTTACAGGAGATAAACCATTTACAGTAACTGCTTCAGCACTGGTTCGCAATAATAGCGGTGATTACGTTGAAGGAGATCAAATATGGCAGTGGTTTAATCCTTCAGGATCTTGGGTATCTGCAGAAACGGTTCATTTTATACTGCCGCCAGGTGTATCTGATGATATAGCCACTGCTATCTTAAGAGATAAAAATTCACCACCAGGTACCTATCGGGTAGATTTAAAAATTCTCGATATGAACGGGAACAAAATATCTGAAAGTTCCACTGCCTTTCAAGTATCTTCTGTAGGAAAATTCCATTGTGGTTTTGCTTCAGATAAAGATAAAATCTACGATCAAAATTCTAAACTGATTAGCGATTGTGCAAGTACCAATCAGATATGCGTAGAGATTTCTGTTCCTGTCACCGTAGGTAGTGTAACAACAGCTAAATGCGCAGATAATCAGACAGTACCAACTCCAACTGGTGTTGGTACTACTGAACCAGCGGCTTCTCAAGTTACCCCTTCCCCAACTCCCGCTGCAGGCGGAATTAAGGTTGTTTGTGACGATAAAAAAGAGACTTATGGCCAGTGCGGCAATACAGATGGATTAGAAGGTAAGGATCCTACCCATGAATTTGAAGTTACCAAAGTTACAGACTGTAATGGCAGGCCAAAGCCATACCTGATTAAAGATAACGGCCCCTCTTCCAGATGTCCGCAAGATTCCGGCTCCCAAACAATAACCACCCCATCTACTGCCCCGACTGCTACAACAGCCCCTATCGCTTCCAGGAAAATTGTAAAGTACAGGTATAAAGTAAGCTATCCTCCAATTAAAGAATCAGGCTGGATAAATATTACGGGTGGAGATATTGCAATAGATGCTGAAAATGCCAGCCCGGGAACACAAACAATTTACTTTGAATTTGCGGACAGCAATGGACAAATAGTAGAAATAGACGGTAAATCTACTGTGGCTGCATATGTAATATTTATTGCACCGGGTACAACAACAACGCCAACTCCGACCATGACTCCGACTGCAGCTCCCCAGGCTACAGTTACACCAACTCCGGCAGGTACCGGCTGTACTGCTCCTCAGGCACCAACAGGCTTAGGTTATGATAAAAATAGTAGGACTGTTTTCTGGAATAAAGTTGAGGGAGCATCAGCATATAATGTTAGATTAGTGGATCCTGCTAAAGTTGAGCATGATCATGATGATATTAGTAACACCTGGTATACATTCCCTGCCAGTGAGGTTTCGGCTGTTGGAAGTTATTCAGGTTGGGTAGATGCTTTTAACCAATGCGGAGTAGCAAGAGGTGGTTTCTCCTTTACCAACCTATGAAGTTAGGCTTTATGTTAAACCAAAAAGGCCTTGCCCATATATTTTTACTTCTTATTTTAGGACTTGGAATTATTGCCGGGGTTTATTTAGTTTCTCATCCTACTATTTTTAAACCTAAAGCAGCTGGGGCAAATATTGAAATCGGAACTAATGAATGTGTAAGGCAAGTGGAAGGCAGAAAGACTTTAGTTTGCGGCGATGTTCCCTTAAAGCTTGTTTCTCCGCTAGAAACCGGCAATGCTGCCCCTGTTTCTGATGCAGGTTTTAGCCTGGTAAAAACAGTTTTAGCTCAAGAATCTAAAGGAGGGGTTGGATATTCTTGTGAGAAGGAAGGTGGAGATAAGTTAAAGATTTATCACCAGAAATGTAATTTTCAACTCCTTGGTATTAATTTTTGTGAGTTAAACTTCCCCTATACTAAATATGACTTAATACAAGAAAGTTGTGATATTGGACAAAGATGTGATTCAACTACTACAGATCTTTTTAATACCATAGCTAAATGCGTACCAGATGAGAATTCTCAACCCATCAGAAATCTCCAGCCTCCTATTTTTGTCCAGCCGCCCATCCCCACACCTACTTTTACTTCTATCCCCCGTGCTGTAGCTACTCCTACCCCAATTCCTACTGTAACAAATACTTCCCGTGCTACAGTTACTCCAACTTCAACTCCTATTCCGGCTGTAACCACTACAGCTACCCCAACAGCTACCCCACCTCCTACTCCTGATGCAATTGCTAGTGCTACACCAAGAGTTACAAAAGGTTACAGGATTGCGGAAGATCTGACTGCTTTAAAAACAGCCAAGTGGCATGATGATTATAAAGCTGGAGGAATAACTTATATTTATCCTCTTAGCAAAGATACAAAACCAGGTGGTACTGTTACATTGTTTGTGGAATTTAGGGATCAGGACGAGAAAACTATTAAATTCAGCAATGGGAATACGTATGCCAGCGTAAGTATTGATTTTTCCGCTCCCGAAGTATCTCCTTCCCCAACTGCTGCCCGTGTTATTGCAGCAACAACATGTAAGGTTGCTGAAAATGCCAATAGAAAGTGTACTCTTCCAACTGAAAAATGTGAGATTACAACTTTGGCTGATATAGGTAATTGTACAAATGAACAGTTATTGGGAACGTTAACCAAGGAGCAGCTTGGAACAATTGATCTCGCAAGAATGAAGACATTTGGAAGCGATGATCTGATGTGTTTTTTCCCTAGAGAAGTAGTAGCCAGAATGGATGCAGGAACGTTAAAAGACTTACCTAATGAAGATTTGCTTCTATTGGGTGATGCTTCAGGCGACTGTAAAACATTTCTTTCCAGTTTTAGTTGCGACAGAATAGTTTTGCTCCCTTCAGAATATCAGGCTCTCACCAGTTGTGGCCGTTAGCTTGACAAAACCATTCAAAAAGTGACAAAGTGAATACAGGACTTAATTTACATGTCAGATTATCTAAAGGAAATCTTATCCAGGAAGAATTTAATCAATATTTTAATTCTGGCTATTTTAATTTTAGCAGTTCCCTTAACCATAAATTTAGTCAGACAGCAGCAGATTTTAAAATCCAAAGCAGCCACAGATACAGTGCAATTGGTAGACAATTCTTGTACCAGCGTCCAAAATAATAAAAAAGTCTTAACCTGTCCAACAGTCACCTTAAACTTTGTTGCCCCAACTGAGGTGGATGTAATTACTGAACAAAGATTAGTTAATACTGCTTATGCTGCACAAGGTGATTGTATTTATTCTGAGGTGGATATAAACGGTACTAAATGCTACACCGGAGTTTGTTCTGTTCCAAATTGCAGTTTTAACAATAATTGTGTATATCAATATGGAATATCTGAACTAACAACATGTCCTGGTCAAGCTGCGCCAACCAGTTGTTCTTCTGATCTGGAGTATTGCGATACAGACCTAAATAGAATTGTCCATAAAACAGGAGGGGTTTATGATCCGGAGCGAGCGATAAAAGCAGATGGGTCAAGAACAGATGATTATCCATGTGTTTATGCCTATGTGGACACAGGACGCGCTTGTCCAGGTGGAGGATCAGCAACTCCAACTTCAACTTCAACTCCAACACCAACACCTGCTCCTGCTGCTGCTTCAACAGCTGCACCTTGTCCAAAAAATCCTGGAGACTCCGGGACGAAAACGACTTGTGGAACAACAACATACGACAGCTGTGTAGATGATCAAGGTGTGCCGGATACCAATACCCAATTTTGTAAAAATGCTAGTTCTAAGTTTAAATGTTCATACTCCAAAAATTCAGCCTGTACTAGTGAATTTGTTTATTCCTGTTCATCTTGTGCTACTGCTTCCCCATCCCCTTCTGCCTCTCCTTCTACAGTTCAAAATGTTGTCAAAGTAAGATACGCGGAAAACTCAGCTGATTTAACTAACCCTAATGCCAGACGTGAATTTGCATATTTTAAGGGTGGAGTTAGACAGGATATTACTTTTGTTGATCAAACCCCTGGTACTAAATTCATTTATGCCCAGTTTATAGATGATAAAGGTCAGACTCAAAATGGTAATCCTTTTCCATTCAAGATAGATCTGGTTGGTCCAACCCCACTGGTGTCAGGTTTTGCCTGTGAGCTGGATTTGGTTAATTCTTCTGATTTATTGTTTAAGTTTATAGGGTCTAATTTTGGTCAAACTCAAGGTAATGGAAGTATAACCCTTAGAAGTGGCGGCAGCATAAGTAGATACGACAGCTGGACAGACAGCGTAGTTACTGCCCGTTTAAGCAGTCCCCCGGTTTCTGCAATTGCTTTAGGAACTCAATATTTTGCAACTTTGACAAATAGTAATGGACAAAAATCCCAGGAACAGCAATGTTTGGTGGGAATTACCCAAATCTCCCTTGGGGCAAAGCTTTTCTGTAGGGCTCAGAGGGATTTTGACCAGGACAATGTTGAGCTGATTTTAATTTTAGATAAAGACCGTTCTCAAAAATCAACTGAAAAAGTAACTATAGATAAAGATGGCAATATTACCAATATTAAAACCAAACTTAAATCAGGTGAAAACTATATTGCCTGTATCAAAGCTCCCTTAAGTTTAAAAAGATGCTCTGCTCCATTCACAGCTTCTTCCGGAACTAACAATTTAACAATAAATCTTCCTATTGGAGATTATAATGGGGATGGTAGTATAAATAGTGTGGATGCATCTTTACTTAAAAGTCAGTGGGGGCCTATGAATTCCTCTAAAAACTGTGATGTAAACCGGGATCGATTCTGTAATTCATTTGAATGGTCTTGTATGCTGCATGATTTTAATACATCTGATCAACAAACGCTGCCTAATTCTATTGCCCCAGTTTCAACTCCTACACCGACTCCTACACCAACTCCAACACCAACTCCAACACCACCACCGTCACCTACGCCAACACCTGATACATCAGGAATTTAAATGTGATAATCTAAAAATATGGACAATCAAATATTTAATTATCAAAATTCGGATTTTCAAAAACCTCCCAAAGCTGGTTTGCCCATACTGAGGATTATTTTTTTTATCTTTGCTGCAGTAATTGCCTTTGAGCTTTTAATGGGCGCCAAAACCTTGCTTACTCCTATCAAAGTGATCCAAAAAACTCCGTCTACGGTTGTTTTATCAGAGGGGGTTATTAATCTAAGCACTCTTCAGTCTTCATATGGTGTTTCAGAGACAGTTCCTGTTGCTGTTAAAGTTTCAACCGGTAATCACCTAACCTCAGGTGTTGATTTGGTTTTAAAATATGATCCTGTTATACTGGAGGCATCCAGTGCAGCTTTGATTAAAGGATCGGCCTTTGATGAGTATCCGGATGTAAATATAGATTCTAAAAATGGCATATTAAGAGCTTCAGGAGTGGTTTCTCCTGCAAAGCTAGGATTTAACGGCAATAATGGAGATTTTGGAGTGATTAATTTCACTGCAATATCCAAAGGAATGACCACTATTTCCCTGGAATTTTCTCCAAATGCAACTGATGATTCAAACATGGTGGAGCTGGAAACCAATAAAGATGTATTAGGAAAAGTCAGTAGTGTTAAAATAAATATACAATGAAAAAATTACTGTCTATAATGTCTGTATTACTGTTTGGATTTTTAACAGCCGCTCCTGCTTATGCCTCTACTTTATCCCTCTCCCCTGCATCCGGCACCTTTAATAAAGGCTGCAACTTTGTTTTGGATGTTTTACTTGATACCCAAGGAGCATCAACAGACGGGACTGATGCTTATATTAATTTTGATTCCTCCCGTTTTACTATGGTTAGTATAAATACAACAGGAAAAATATACCCTGAATATCCTGGCAGCGGAATAGATTCTCAAAATGTTAACAAAATTTTAATCTCAGGTTTGGCAACCTTTGGACAACCATATTCAGGTTCAGGAAAGCTGGCTACTATTAATTTTACAGTGAAAGAAGCAGCCCAAACAGGACTGTCTCAGATGACTTTTGATTTTGATACAAACAATAAAAACTCAACTATTGATTCAAATGTGGTTAAATCAGGTGATTCTACAGAAACGCTGACATCTGTAAATAATGGAAGCTATACTATAGGTACAGGGAGTTGTACCAGTCCTTCCCCTACTCCTGCAGGAAGAGTTAATATAGGAGGGCCTAATATTTCCACCCCTTCTGCAACACAAATTCCTTTGAAACAAATACCTACCAAAGAAAGTTTGCCTGATGCCGGGACACCTGAGTTTACAGCCGCAATTGCTATTGTTGGTTCTATTTTAACTGTCCTGGGGATTTTAGGACTGGCTTTGTTATGACACTTGCTGCGCTGATAACTGATTTTTTAGAGTATCTGGAACTGGAGAGGAATACCTCACAGCTGACTATTAAAAATTATGATCATTATCTAAAGCGGTTTCTGGATTTTGCAGGTGATATCAATCCAAAAGATATAGATTTAAATCTTGTTAGAAAATATAGACTGCACCTTTCAAGATGGGCAGATCCCCAGACACAAAAATCCTTAAAAAGAATTACCCAGAATTATTTTATGATAGCTTTGCGGGCATTTTTAAGATATTTGGCCAGAATAGATATTGATACTCTCTCCCCTGAGAAAGTTGAGCTTGGTGAAACAGATCCAAGACCCTTAAAGATCCTGGATGATAGCCATTTAAAACAGCTTTTAGAGGCCCCTGATACCACTAAAAAAGATGGAATCAGGGATAGAAGTATCCTGGAAACCTTATTTTCAACCGGCCTGCGTGTATCTGAGCTTGCCTCACTGAATTGTGACACCATTAATTTAGGAAGGCGTGAATTTGGGATTGTTGGCAAAGGAGGAAAAGAGCGGGTAGTATTTATCTCTGACTCGGCAGCTGAGTGGCTCCAGAAATATCTGGATATCCGGAAAGACAGCTTTAAACCGCTTTTTATCAGATTTCAGGGAAGGATGGATCCTGCAAATAATGGTGAGGCAATGAGGCTTACACCACGATCAATTGAAAGAATAGTAGAAAAATATGTTAAATCTTTAGGCTTTTCTGTAAAAGCTACCCCGCATACATTACGTCACTCTTTTGCTACAGATTTATTAATTAATGGAGCAGATATCCGCTCTGTGCAGGAAATGCTTGGACACTCCTCTATTCAAACAACCCAAATTTACACCCATGTGACAAATGCACATTTAAAAGACGTTCACAAAGCCTTTCACTCTAGTAATTCCAAAGAATAGCTTTTATTTTTTCGCTATATCTTTGAGCAAGCTTGATAGTACTGTTCCAACAACAGATAAAACTATTGCTCCAAGTATTGCCGGTACCCAGCCATCAATCTTTAAGCCTGGCACCACGTATGAGACTATAAATAAGATCAGCGCATTGACTACAAATGAGAATAAACCCAGTGTAATTAATGTTATAGGTAGTGTAATAAGTGCCAGTACTGGTTTAATAAAAGTATTAACTGCTCCTAAAACAATTGCAGCCAACAGGGCTGTTGTAAAATCAGTAACTCTAAATCCAGGGACAATATAGGCAGTTGCCATTAAAGCCAGGGCATTTAAAACTAAAGCTACAATAATTTGCAAATTAATCACCTCCTTTAATCTATTATTTGATCAAATTGTAGTTTATGTCAACTTTTTTCAATTGACAAATTTTGCCTCACTTGTGTAGTATTAACTTCTCCTGCCCAAAATAAATGGCCACAAATCTTTCAATCCCATCTTTAGGAGCTAAATTTGTGGATTTAAGAGATTCTCTTCCCGGAGACTCTTATAATTGGAGTTGGATTAGACAGCTGTCTCAGGTAAATTATCTGGCAATACATCACAGCGCCGGTTCGGATACTCAAACCCCGGAAGAAATCGCAGATTATCATATAACTGATCATGGCTGGGGCGGGATTGGGTATCATTTTTTAATTGCTAAAGATGGAGTAGTTTATTATGTAGGTGACATAGGAACAGCCAGGGCTAATGTTGTTAATTTAAACGAACAGGTAATAGGTATTTGTTTGATAGGGAATTTTACCTCCGGCAGAACTCCTACGGAGGAGCAAATTGATTCTACTCATAAACTTTGTGAGGCCTTAATCAACTATCCTGAGCTGTCAAATGTTAATTCCTGGGAAGCGCTAAAGTCTCATAAAAGTCTGCCTGGTCAAGCAACTGTTTGCCCTGGAGATGATGATTCCTGGATGAATAAAATTATTTCCCCCAGAGAAATTATATTTAACCAACCCTTAACTCAAAGTCAGGAAGTATTAAATTTAAGGTTGCAGGTTGATTCTTTGCAAACTACGCTGGCAACAGTTAATCAGCAGCTTATTTTTTTGCAGGAAGCTTTAGCTGAAAAAGATCAGAAAAATAGTAATCCTACCCAAACTTTAAAACCTCTCTACCTCGCATTAGCCACCGCCATATTTATAGATTTTATGCTGTCAGGCTTTATAATTTTGCTAGGATCTAAATAATTACACTTACACCTCGAAGGTGTAAAGCTAAATCTCATCCACAAGATGATGTTTTATAAATTCTAACGCTTTGCCATAATCAATCTGATCTTCCACAAATTCCGTGTATTTTTCTCTGGAAGGGAATAAATTTAGAATCTCAAGGGGATTACAGAATAGACTATGAGTTTGGGTGTATTCTAAATATGAAGACCAGGGATAGTATTCTGGTTTCTTGGTCAAATCAGAAACAACCGGATTTAGGTGGATATATCTGGAAACATGAATTAATTGTTCTTGTGACTCAATCAGGACTGCCTTAAAAGCTCCTTGAAGTAAGGGCCCTACCCTTTTGTATTTAATATTAAAATATTTTGTATAACTGTTAGAAAGTTGGCTCATGAAAATTGATATTCCATTGTCTTTCAACTGCTTAACTAAGAAATGGAAGTGATTTGGCATTAAACAATAACAAAGTACCTCTACTATTTTGTTATTGAACGAAGTTTTAAAAAGATCTGTCTTTGTAAAATTTGCAAATCTTGGTTTAGGTCCAGGGAATTGGTAATAATATGAGGTTTTCAAAAACCTCATATAATCTCTGGATTGTTGATAGATGCTTCTTTTCTCGCTGCCCCTGTTATAAATATGATAAAACTCGTTGTTTACTAAGGGTGTAATTCTTCCGGGCATATAAATTAGTTTACGATTACACCTTCGAGGTGTCAAGCTACATTTATATAGGTTTGCCGGCCAGGCCAAAGATTAGCAGATCGTTAACAAAACCGGTTGCCTGAAATGGCCAGGTAATAATTACTGAGTAAAATCCCGGAGATAAAAAAGAAATAACAGGCCATTTATAATATATAGCAAAGACTATGGTAAAGACAAATCCTACCATAAAATAACTAATAGCAATTGTAGAAAGTATGGCAGACTTTTTCATTTAGTCTTATCCTGATTAACATTATCAGCTGTTTTGTCTTTGCTGGCAACCACTGTGGCAGCAACAACTTTTTCTCCCGGCCTTACCCGCATTAATATTACACCCTGTGTTTGGCGCTGAAGTGTTGGTACTTCCTTAAGGCTCATCTTAATTAGCTGTCCTTTGGTGGATGTTAGAACCAAAGTATCCATTGATTTATCAACAACGGAAGCTGTGACAATGTCACCTGTTTTGGCAGTTATTTGGGCAGCTTTCACTCCCTGTCCTCCCCTGCCTTGTTTGCTCCAACCGGTTGTCAGGGTTTTTTTGCCTAAACCATTTTCCATAACTACCAAAAGTTCTCCTTCTACTTTTCCTATAATATTTAAAGAAACAACCTGATCGTCTTTTCCTAAGCGTATTCCTCTGACTCCTGAGGTGTCCCGATGGGTTGGCTTCACCTGCTTTTCGCTAAAACGGATCGATTTTCCTTTTTTGGATACTATAATAACTTCATCTTCCCCTGTTGTGGGGGAAACCCAGCCTAAAACATCTCCGGTGTCAAGCTTTATAGCCACCAGGCCATTCTTTCTGATATTTGCGTATTCTGTCAAAGCAGTTTTCTTAACAGTTCCGCGCGAGGTACACATAAAGAAGTATTTAGCGCTTTCTCCTTTACCCCTAGTGGTCAATACTGCAGTTACTTTTTCACCTTGTTCAACATTTATTAAATTGACAATTGCCTGGCCTTTGGCTACTCTTTGGGTTTCCGGAATTTCCCAAACCTTTACCTGATAAACTTTACCCTTGTCTGTAAAGAATAAAATATTGTCATGGG
Source organism: uncultured Gammaproteobacteria bacterium (assembly GCA_964362195.1). Taxonomy (GTDB): domain Bacteria; phylum Patescibacteriota; class Microgenomatia; order Daviesbacterales; family UBA10151; genus CAYICZ01. The sequence goes on from CAYICZ010000002.1 coordinate 28,825, forward strand.
TTTGGGTATAAAATATGTGAGAAACCGCATCTGTTTCTTTTGTAGAGATTCCCATAACTCCTTTTCCACCCCGCTGTTGGGTTCTAAAAGAGGCAGGAGCTTGTCTTTTAACATATCCGCCTTCGGTAATTGTGACAATAGTTACCTCATTTGGTACCAAATCTTCTTCATTAAACTCCCCTATTTTTTGTTTATAAACCCTAGTTTTTCTATCATCACCATATCTTTCTTTTATGTTAATCAGCTCATTTTTAATAACTTTTAAAATTTTCTCAGGATGGGCCAGCAAATCAGTCAAATAAGCAATAGTTTCCTGGACCATTTTCAACTCATCTTCAATTTTTTGCCGCTCCAGGGCTGCCAGACGCCTTAGCTGCATATCCAAAATAGACACTGCCTGTATCTCTGATAATTTAAATTTTTTCATCAAATTAATCTTTGCCTCATCTGAGTCTTTTGATTTTCGAATTGTGGCAATTACCTCATCTATGTTATCAACAGCTATTTTTAATCCTTCTAAAATATGCTCTCTGGCCTTAGCTTCGCTCAACTCAAACTCAGACCTTCTTCTAATAATTGTCTGACGGTGGGAAATAAACTCCTCTAAAATATGCTTTAGGGTCAAAAGATGTGGCACGCCATCAACTAAGGCAACCAGATTAACATTAAAAACAGACTGCATAGCGGTTGATTTATAAAGGTTATTTAAAAGGGATTGTGGCTTTGCATCTTTCTTTAGATCAAACACAATTCTGACCATTTGTTTTCTGTCTGATTCATCTCTTAAGTCTGCAACTCCTTCCAGTTTTTTATCCTTAACCAAATCTGCAATCCTGGCAATCAGGGTGGATTTATTAACCTGATAAGGCAGCTCAGAAACAATAATCTGCATTTTTCCTGCTGGTGTTTCATCAATTTCTGCTTTGGCTCTCATCACAATTCGCCCCTTTCCTGTGGCATAAGCAGCCAGGATTTCTGTCTGGTCGTAAATTGAAGCGCCTGTGGGGAAATCAGGCCCTTTAATAAACCCCAGCAGCTCTTCCACTGATGCATCTGAGGTAAATTTACCGGTTGAGTCAAACTTAGTCATGGTATCTGAGTGATCAATACCTTCTGTTTTTTCTTCGCTACCCCCTTTTGAAGGGTTCTCAATCATATAAACTAAAGCGTCGCAAACCTCACCTAGATTATGAGGCGGAATTTGGGTGGCCATGCCAACAGCAATACCTGAGGCGCCATTAAGCAGCAGATTAGGTATAACAGATGGAAGCACAGTTGGTTCCTGAATTGTGCCGGAATAATTATCCACAAAATCTACCGTGTTTTTATTAATATCCCTAAGCAGCTCATCTGCAATTGCAGCCAGTCTGGCTTCTGTATACCTCATGGCTGCAGGAGAATCTCCGTCAATTGAGCCATAGTTTCCCTGACCGTCAACTAACATGTATCTTAGGGAAAAATTCTGAGCCATCCTGACCATGGCTTCATAAACAGGGGCATCACCATGAGGGTGTAAATTTTTTAATACCTCACCAACAACTGCAGCAGACTTTTGATACCTGGAGGTATGATGCAGGCCTTGCTCGTTCATGGCAAAGACAATCCTCCGTTGGACAGGTTTAAGGCCATCTCTTACATCCGGCAAAGCTCTTGAGATAATAACAGACATTGCATAATTCACGTATGAATCCTGCATCTCTTTTATAATTGGGGTTGGTTCTATTTTTCCGATATTACTCATTTAGGAAGGTTAAATTATACCTTTTTTAGGTTAGCTTAAGCAAGGGGAATTTAGCCTTTCTGGGCCAGTTGCGCCAGGCCTGTTCATTTCTATATAAAGTGAACTCACTCTTTTTAACCCAATGCAAATTATCCGGGTTAGTAATATGATCCACAAATATTTTGCCGATTAAATGATCAATTTCATGCTGAAAAATTCTTGCCACATATCCACTATATTTTTTTTCTGTATATCTAGCTTGCAACCTCGGAGGTTGCAGCGTAAATCCTCTAATTTTTATGGAAGTTGGTCTGGAGACAATGCCGCAAACTCTTCCTGTTGAGAAACAACCTTCATACCACTCCCCTTTCTTTTTGGATTTCCAGATAATTTCCGGATTTATATAAACGCGAAGATTTCCGACCTGGCCTTTGCCATTAGCTGCTACATCAACGAGGATTATCCTTTTTAAAATCCCAATCTGCGGCGCGGCCAGTCCTACCATCACAGGTTTATTCTTATTTTTTTGCTCACCAGACGCAACTTTTAACATAAGATTAATAATCTCCTTAGTTTCTTTTGAAGAAATTTGCTCTTTGGGAATTTTTTTGGAAATTTTTGTTAAAAGCGGATTATTGGGCTTAAGGAATCTTGTTCGCATAAGATAATTTTATTATTTTATCTAACAGTTTTGGAAAAGTTATTCCCACTGCCTGAGCTGCTTTGGGGAATAAAGAAGAGGCTGTTAATCCGGGAATAGTATTTACTTCCAAGACATACACTTCTCCATTAGACACAATGAAATCTGTTCTGGAAAACTGCCCAAGTTTTAAAGTTATGTGAATTTGTTGGGCAATTTGTTGGGCTTTTTTCTGTAACTTCTTTGATACAGATGGAGCAAAAGGAATTTCTTTTGTTTTACCCCAATATTTATTTTGATAATCAAACCAGCCATCTTTTGGTGGAACTATTTCCACAACAGGCAATGCTTCATTTTCAAGTATTCCTACGGTGATTTCTACTCCAGGTAAATATTTTTCTACAAAAAGCGGCAATTTGGATTTTAAAAGCTTTTTCAACAAAGGGTTTATGAAATCTTTCTCTTCTTTTATTATTACAACTTCCCTTGATGATCCTCCACTAGTACTTTTTAAAACAGCAGGAAGTCCAAAGTTTTTTATGTCCTTTAAACTTTTTACTTTTTTCCAAGGGGCGGTTAAAATTTTATTTTCATCAGAAAATTTTTTGAAGCTCAGTTTGTACCAGCCCTTTTTATATCCCTTATGATCTCCACCTATAAACGGTTTACCTAAAGTAGACAAAAACTTTTGCAAATTACCTCCCTCTCCTTCTTCACCATGGATTACCGGGAAAATAACATCAAAATCATAAGATAACTTTTTTAAAGCAGGAAATCCTTTTTTTAAATCAAAAAGTTTTACCTGGTGACCTGTTTCTTCCAGTCCACCTTTAACTTGCTTTGCTGACATTTGGGAAATTAATCTTTCAGATGATGTTCCCCCTGTTATAACTAAAATTTTCATATAATTATCCTTTTTATTGAACTGTCTAAATTTACCAACAGATCATATGTAATAGTTTTACAAATTTTAGCACAATTCTGCATAGAATTCGGGTCACTGGGATTATCCGAATAGACTAAAACTTCCATACCAATTTGCGGGTTTTCTAATTTACTTATATCAACAATTGTAATATTCATACTAACTCTCCCAATTATTGGACAAATTACCCTATTAATTATTACCATCCCTTTGTTTGATAATCTTCTATCAACTCCGTCATTATAGCCAATTGGTAAAATGCCTATGTTTAAATCTTTTTTTGTACTAAACGCCCCGTCATAGCCGCTTGTCTCGCCCCTTCTTAAAATTTTGATTTGACCTAAATGAGTAATTAATTTTAAAGTGGGTTTTAGATTTTTATCATCACCTAGTCCATATAAAGAAATGCCAGTTCTGGACAAATTAGAGATTTGAGAAATAATTTCATTCGTTTCCTTATTAATCAAACCTCCTGATGCAGCTATGTGAATCCATCTAGGGCTTATTTTATACTCCTTTACAATTTTTAAAGCTTTTTTAAACTGTTTAATTTGGAGATTAAACAAAGGATCGTTTTTACCATTTGTTGATGCTAAATGAGACATTAATCCCTTAACTCTAACACCGGATTTCTTTACATCTTCCAAAGTCACCCCTTCTCTTCTCATGCCGGTATCCACAAAAATATGTACACCGGCTTGAGGCTGATATTTTGCAATTGCTTCCAGTAAGTCTTTTGTATAAACAGCAAAAGAAAAAGGCAGTTTCTTTACCTTTAAGTTTTCAGGATTTGTATAACCTGTTATTAATATAGGGATTTTTATTCCGGATTTTTGCAGTTGATAGGCCTCAAATAAAGAATCCACACAAAAAAATGGAGGGTTTAAAGGATCAAGGATCTTGGCAACTTCTACTATTCCATGTCCATACCCATTACTTTTTATAACCGGAGCAATTCTTATACCTTTGTTTAAAGAAGATAAATATTTATAATTGTGAATTAGGTTTGCTTTTGAAACCTCAATTTTATTTAAGGTTTGGTAATCTTTTTTTAATAATTTTAAAAGTTTGCTCAACATTTAAGAGAAACTAATTATACATTATCCAATATATTGTGGATTGACAAAGAAATCTATCTTGGTTATTGTGTTAATTATGCAGATTGGTTTGCTATCCATAATTATTGTTGGGTTTGGAATTTTATCAAGACTTATTCCACATGCTCCAAATATTGTTCCAATTGGAGCTTTGATGCTTTTTGGCGGAGCATATTTACCAAAAAAACTTTTATGGTTACCCATCTTGGCACTTTTTATTTCCGACTATTTCATTGGATTTTACGGGATAGATATGCTTTATGTTTATGGAGGTTTTGGGCTTGCCGGGCTGATTGGACTTTGGTTGCGATCACGAAAGAAACCGCTTTTTGTGATTGGAGGAGCACTATCTTCTTCCATATTATTTTTTATTATCACCAACTTCGGGGTTTGGGCTCCGCCAAATAACTGGTATCCGCATACTTTGAGCGGTTTAATTCAAAGTTATACTTTGGCCATCCCATTTTTCAGAAATTCACTTATCGGAGATTTGGGATATACAATCCTGCTTTTTGGCGGGTATGAACTAGTGCAGAATTTTTCTAAGAAATATCTGTCCCAAAAACTTGTTTCACTGCTGTATTAAATTTTCTTCCCCTGTCAAATTCATTTTGGAATAAATTAAACGAAGTAGCTCCCGGAGAAAAAAGGACGATGTCTCCTTTTTGTACAATTGCTTTTACATCAGTTAATAACTTTTCTAAATTATTATAAGTGCCTTTTATTTTTTCTTTATTTTGCATTAATCTTTTTATCTCTTCTGTTGAATCTCCCTCCAGAAAAAAAACTTTTTTTGTATATTCATCAATTACTTTTGCCAGTTCCTTGTAGTCCATTCCTTTGTTCATCCCCCCGCAAATTAAAATAGAATTAGGGAATGTTTTTATGGCAGCAATTGCAGGATCAGAACCAGTAGCTGTTGTATCATTTATAATTTTTATACCATTCCAATCTTTTATTAACTCCATCCTAAAAGGAACACCCTTAAAATTATTTATGGTTTGAATAACTGATTTCTCTTCCAATCCAAAGTTTTTTCCAAAAGCCAACGCAGCAGCCATATTAGACTTATTATGGACACCTTCTAGGGCTGGTTTAAAATCCTCTGGTAAATCCGACTGAGAATAGAAGATAATTTTCCCATTTAAATTTTGCAAAAAATTAGGACTACTAATTGTCTGGTCGTCTTCATTGATAAAGAGAAAATCATCAGGTGTTTGATAAAGTCCGATTATTTTTTTTGAATAAATATATTCATCCATATTTTTATAATAATTTAAATGATCCGGATAAATATTTGTGATCACTGCCCAATGAGGAGAAACTTTATGCTTATTAAAAGCTTCAAGTTGGAAAGAAGAAATTTCCAAAATAACTAATGTTTCCTCCGTAATATATTCCAGAGTATCTAAAACACTTTTGCCGATATTTCCGGCAAAGACAATTTTCTTAACTGAATTTTTTAAAACCTCATATATTAAAGATGCAGTAGTTGATTTACCTTTAGTTCCTGTTACTCCAATCATTTGCGAGGGTTTAACAAAGTCCAAAAAAATTCCCATATCCTGCTCCACACATTTCCCCCTGGATTTTGCATATTTTATATATTGGTTTCCAGGTTTTACCCCGGGATTTTTAATAATTAAATCTGCCCAGTCAATGTCCTCATTTTTATGTTTCCCTAAAGTAAAAGTAATATCAGGAAAATCTTTTAATTGATCTAAAGAAGGCTTTAAAATTTCTTTAGATTTTAAATCAGTTATTTTAACTTCATCACCTTTTTGGGCAAAAAATTTAGCAGAGCCTACTCCTCCCTCATTTAATCCTAAGCCAAAGATTAATACCTTCATGGTATGATATTATATCTTGTTTTATGCGTAATAATCCAATTGGTATCTTTGACTCTGGAATAGGCGGTTTGACAGTAGTTAAAGAAATTATAAAAACACTCCCTCATGAAAGTATCATTTATATTGGGGATACAGCCAGAGTGCCATATGGACCAAGGAGTAAAGAAGTTGTTACTAAGTTTGCCATGGAAATGGTTACTTTCCTGCTTAGGAGGAAAATTAAAGCTTTGGTTATTGCCTGTAATACAATTTCAGGCTTAAGTTATGATGAGATTAGAGATGCAGTTTATCCTATTATAACTTTGGGAGTTATTAGACCGGCAGTCAGGCTTGCGATTCAAACCACTAAAAATAAAAAAATCGGGATAATAGGTACAGAAGGGACTATAAAGAGTCAGTCTTATCAGAAGATGTTTGAATTTTACAACTCTGATGCCCGAATTATATCTTCTGCCTGTCCTTTATTTGTGCCAATGGCCGAAGAAGGTTTGAATAATCACAAAGCGACTAAATTGATAGCTCAGGATTATCTGAAGGAGTTTATTAAAAATAAAGTAGATACTCTGATTTTAGGCTGTACTCACTATCCTCTGTTGTATGATGCTATTCAAGAGACTGTAGGAAAAGAAATGACATTAATAGATTCTGCTCAGCCAACAGCCCAAATGTTAAAAGAAAGATTAGAAGATGTGAATCTGTTGAGTGATAACCCAAATCCCAAACATGAATTTTATGTCACTGATGCACCTGAGCGGGTAAAAAAAGTAGCAGGCAGATTTTTTGGGGAGGAGTTAAATGGGAAATTAAAAAAAGTTAATCTTGAGGATTAACTAATCCTCTAGCCATTTTATCTATATCCCCTGCTCCCATGAAAAATAAAATATCTCCTGGCTTTGCATATTGTTCAAATTCTTGTCTTTTAAGTTCTTTTGCGAAGTAAACGTTATTTTTGCCTATAGCTTTAACTAACTCCTGCGAACTTACTAAACCTATATCAATTTCTCTTGAGGGGTAAATATCCAAAATAACAATGCCTTCAACAGGCAAATTTTTAAATACTTTTACAAAATCACTAAATAAAGCCTTAGTTCGACTAAACATGTGGGGTTGATAGAAAAACCAGATTTTTTGATTTGGAAATTTTTCCCTGGCAGCTTCCATGGTTTTTTTAATCTCTGTAGGATGATGGCCAAAATCAGAGTAAACTTTGGCCCCATGATACTCTCCTAAATACTCAAATCTTCTGCCAACTCCATTATAGTTATTTAAGCTATTTCTTATAATCTCCGGGTCGATTCCCAGAAGCAAACCCACTTGAAAAGCTGCTTTGGCATTTGAAATATTATATTCTCCCGGAATTTTAAGATTAAATTCTACCTCTATTTTATTAAAATCTAGCGCGGAAACGCTAGAATGTTTCATGACATCTTTTACAATCTCTGCCACGTTTTTATCCAGAAGATTTGCCGCGATAGTTTGCTTACTTTGCAAAAGAAACTTCTCGAAAGATCCTAAATATGCATTTATGTCTTTAAAATATTCCGGATGATCCATTTCAATATTGGTAACAACAGTTATGTTTGGTTTAAAATGCAAAAAATTATCATTAAACTCATCCGCCTCCACTACGAAGTATTTACTCTCTCCGGTTCGGTAATTTGTTTTCCATTTTGGATGGATTGCTCCAAGTAAAACAGTTGGGTCTAAGTTTGCGTCCTCCAGCATTTGAGCAATCATGGCAGTAGTTGTTGTTTTGCCATGTGTTCCGCAAACAGCAATTACAAATTTATCCTTGGTTAAATACTCTCCTGTAAACTGCTGCCAGGTTAAAACCGGAATGCCTAATTTTTTTGCCTCTAATAATTCCGGATTATTAGGATCTAGCGATGTAATTGCCGGAGTAATTGCCAAAATATCAATATTCGAATGGCCACCCCCGGGGTGGACGTTTAAATGTTTTGGGCTGTGACCTTTTAGAAGATGGGAAGATTTAAACTGGGTGGTAAATTCGTTATTCGGTTCTAAATCACAACCGGTTATTTCAAATCCCTGAGCTTTTGCTAGTGCAGCCGCAGCTGATGCTCCAGATCCCCCTATTCCCAAAAAATGCACTTTCATGGGGTTAATTATATATCTAAAATGGCCTGCTTTGCATGGGTTTGGATGAAGCGCTTGCGGGGTGGTACCTCATCCCCCATTAACATGGTAAAAACTTCATCTGCTCCTGTAGCATCTTCCACTGTAACTTGTTTTAACACCCTGTTTTCCGGATTCATAGTTGTTTCCCAAAGCTGGTCCGGATTCATCTCCCCCAAACCTTTATACCGGGAAATAATTACACTGGTATTACCGCCTAAAGTTTTAACTATCTCGTCCCTCTCTTGATCTGAATAAGCATAATGAATATCTTTGCCTTTTTGGATTTTAAATAAAGGAGGTTGGGCAATATACATATAACCTCTGTTTATAATTTCAGGTAAATACCTGAAAAAGAAAGTTAGAAGCAAGGTTCTGATGTGTTCTCCGTCAACGTCTGCATCTGTCATTAAAATAATCCTATGATATCTAATCTTGTCATATTGAACGCTGTCTCCAATGCCGGTTCCCAAGGCTATAACCAAAGCTCTAATTTCTTCAAATTCTAAAACTTTATCTAACCTTGCTCTTTCAGTATTTAAGATTTTTCCCCTTAAGGGTAAAATAGCCTGGAATTTTCTATCCCTTCCTTGCTTTGCACTGTTATGAACAAATACCCCTGAAGCCAGGGCAAAGTTATGGGTATTTGGTACTTCTATGTCATAAACATCCATTTTTTCCTTTAACCTGATAATTCTTTTAATTTTATGGTTAAAGTTGTAAACAGCGTCCTCTAATTTTTTATGATCTCCGTCGAAAAATCTTTCACGAATTGTAGTAAGTTTAATTAAACTTTTATCTTTAGTTTCAAGACGAATATCGTCATAAGCTTTCTCATCAATTACTCCGTTTTGTTCATGTAGAGTCTTTAATACTTTGAGCGCTTTTTCTAGATAAGTATTATTATATGCTTTCATTCTTTTAATCCTAAACTCTGATGTCCACTGTTTTTTTGTGGCATTGCTTCTCCATTTTAGTAAAGTTGTATCGCTCCACTGTTTTCGAGCTATCTCAGATAACATTTGTTTATTTTCCGGATGTTTTTTATAAAAATCTTTTGTTTTAGCAGACTGAGTATCTCTATTTTGTTGATCCGCCCAGTATTCTTTTTGGACTTTTGATAGACGTTCTTTACTATCTTTTCGGTAATCAGGAGAAGAATAATAAAATTCTAAAAACTTTTTAGCCATATATAATTTATATTCTTTGTTTTCCCATTGTTTCTTTGTCCGATCACTTAACTGTTTTCTCATTTGGGGAGTTGTCATAGCTTTTCTAATTTTTTCGCGGAACTTAGGGGTTTTATGTATATCTTTAACTTTTTGTATAACATCCGGGCGTAAAATTGTTTTTTGAGCCATAATTGCATGATATTTTAAGTGTCCTTCTTTAGTTAAACGGATGATGTTAGATGGGTTATTGTTGCGCTTATTAAAGTCTCTATGATGTCTGTGTGAGCCATCAGTTTTCTCATAAACCTTGTGATTTAGGTTGTATTCATCTGCCAGCATATGAGTAAAAATCCAACGATTTTCTTTGGAATTAAAAACTAGTTCATAATCTTTAATAGTTATCCTTTTGCCAATCCTTGAAAATTGACGATAAAGAGGCCTTAGTGAGTCAGAAGTAGTTAAATCCTGGGCCATTTTGTAACTGCCGTCTCTTAACATGAATTTATGATCCGGAGTACAGACAATCTCCTCATTATTATCTAAAATTACCTTAATAACCTGAGCGGCCGGTTTTGTTCTTCTCGGGTTTTTAATTTGCTCTAAACCCACTGAACCATTTTCCGAAATAGTGTAACAATAGTTTATTTTACCTTCACTGTTTTCTTTAACGAGTTCTTTAAAACTAATATTTCTTCCATCAGCTAAAGCAATTTGAGTATCTTCTGAAAAACATCCTCCGGCAGAATCTCCTTCCACAATATATAACTCAGATTCTGCTGCATCCCTATTTTGACAATCTGCCAGTTTTCCAGGTAAAGTCATGCCCTCCAGCGCCCCTTTTCTAATCACTGCATCTTTTGCTGCCCTTGCTGCCGCACGAGCCCTTGCTGCCAGTAGCACTTTTTCTAAAATTGCCCTGCCATCTTGCGGATTTTCCTCAAAATACATATCCAAACCCTCTTTAACAACCTGGGAAACAATGGGTCCAGCTTCCGCATTTCCCAGTTTTTCTTTGGTTTGAGATTCAAACTGGATTTTATCTGAATCCATTTTGATAGAAATAACAGCAGTTAATCCCTCCCTCATATCCTCACCGGTTAAGTTTTCGTCTTTTTCTTTTAAGGCTTCGGATTTTCTGGCATAATCATTAATAGCCCGGGTTAGCGCCATTCTAAATCCGGTCAAATGGGTTCCGCCCTCAGTAGTTGGTACCACATTGGCAAAGCTTTCAACATTTTCATTAAACCCATCGTTATATTGGATTGCGGCCTCAACATCTACCCCATCAATTACTCTGTGAATTAAAATCGGTTCAGGGTGAATTAAGGCTTTATTTTTATTAAGATGTTTTATCAGTGTTGCTAAACCGGATTGAAAGTAGAAGTGTCGTTGTTCGTTAGTTCGTTCATCGTAAAGATGGAAAAAGATCCCGGCTACCAGATATGCCACCTGCTTAATTTGTTTTTCCAGTTTTTCAAACTCAGGGACTATGGTAGAAAAAATTGACTTATCTGCCAGGAAGGTAATTTTAGTACCATTTTTTGAGTTCCATTTAAAGTTTGATTTATACGGAACTTGAGGATCCTTAGGGTTTGGGGCAACTTTACTTTTAGCTTTACCTCGAGAGTATTCCTGATAAAATTCCTTGCCATCACGTCTGACTTCTGCTCTTAAATAATCTGACAGAGCATTAACAGCAGATACTCCAACTCCATGTAAACCTGTGGAAACTTTATAACCACCCTCCCCAAATTTTCCCCCGGCATGCAGAGTGGTCATAATAACTTCCAGTGCTGAAACTCCCACCTTAGGATGAATATCAACCGGAATTCCCCTGCCATCATCAGCAACCGATACGAAGCTGTCTTCATGTAAGCTCACCCAGATGTTTTTGGCGTGTCCTGCTAGTGCTTCATCAACAGAGTTATCAACGACTTCCTTTACCAGATGATGTAAGCCTCTGGAATCTGTGGAGCCAATATACATTCCAGGGCGTTTTCTGACTGGTTCAAGTCCTTCTAAAACCTGAATTTGCTCTGCGGAATATTTGGAAGAATCTTTTGCCATGAAGTATTTATTCTATCATTTTATTGAAGGCATGACCAGCATTAAATATTCCAAAATTGCCCTTATATTTACATTCTGTTTTTGCCACTCCCCTGCCTGCAAAAGTTCTTTTACAAATTTAGAATTGGCGGGTAATTTTTTATGAAAATAGTCTAGTAAAGAAAGAAAAAACTCTTCCCTGTCTTTTAATTTTTCAATATATTCAAATCTCTGTTCTAAATTGGATTCTAATAATTTTTCTATATCTGCTGAAAAGTTAGATTTAGCTTGCAACCTCGGAGGTTGCAGCGTAATTATCTGGCATCGGGATAAAACCGTTGGTAAAAATGGAGCATCTGAGTTTGCACATAAAATAAATAAACCATGTTTTGGTAGTTCTTCTAAAGTTTTAAGCAGAGCATTTTGGGCCTCAGGGGTTAGCGAGGTTGCATCTTCTAAAACAACAGCCCTGCCTTTACCGGAGTATGGCTTTAGTGAAAAAAACTCTTTTATTTTTCTGGACTCAGCAATTCCTAACTTGGAATCTGAGCTAAAATACAATAAATCCGGATGATTATTTACGTTCACACCTCGAAGGTGTAAGGCTAAATTCTCTTGAATTTCTTTTTTTATTGTTTCAAGTGGTCCAATTAAAAGCCTTGCAATCATGGGCCAATTTTAACATAATGAAGTTATGCCCAATACAACCCTTGAGGATATCTTATTTAACCAGGGTGTAATTACCAGTGACCAGCTCTCTGCTGTTAAGCTGGAAAGTATAAATTCAGGCCAGGGTGTTGATAAAATTCTTCTGCAGCATAATATAGTCAGCGCAGATAAAATTACCCAGGCAAAAGCACAGCTTCTGAATGTTCCTTTTATAAAACTGGAAGGAAAAGCAATTGCGGCTGATGTATTAAATCTTGTTCCGGAGCCGGCTGCAAGGCGCTACCGGATTATCCCTTTTGAAAAATCTAAAGATGAACTTATGGTGGCTATGGAAGATCCGCTGGATATTCAGATTATCCAGTTTGTAGAAAAAAGATCCGGAATGAGAGTAAAGCCATATTTAGCGCTTTCTGAGGATGTTTTAAAAGCAATTGGTGATCAATATTCACAAAATTTAACATCAGAGGTAACATCTGCCTTAAGGGAAGTTCAATCTGTCAGGCCTGATGAAGATCTGACACAAGCTCCTGAAATTATCAGGGAAGCTCCTGTTTCAAATATAGTTAACCAGCTTTTGGAATATGCCATTAAAACCCGTGCTTCAGATATTCATATTGAGCCTGAGGAAGATCGGACAAGGGTTAGATATAGAATAGATGGAATTCTGCAGGAAAAAATACTTCTGCCAAAAGGGGTTCATGATGCCCTGATTTCACGTATCAAAATTTTATCTGTTTTAAAGATTGATGAAAAAAGACTGCCTCAGGATGGCCGTTTTACTTTTAAATATGGACAAAACGAAGTTGATCTTAGGGTATCTACAGTTCCCACAGTTTTTGGAGAAAAAGTGGTTATGAGGCTTTTACCCAAAAGCAATGCTGCCCCAACCCTACTAGAGTTAGGTTTAAGAGGTGTTTCGGTGAAGGCTTTGGAGTCTCAGCTACTTCGAACCCATGGAATTATTTTAATTTGTGGTCCAACAGGTTCAGGTAAAACAACTACGCTATATTCAATTTTAACTAAAGTTTCGACAACTAAAGTTAATGTTGTAACAGTTGAAGATCCGGTTGAATATCAAATTACCGGAGTTAATCAGGTTCAGGTAAATCCCACTGTAGGTTTAACTTTTGCCTCGGCTCTGCGTTCATTCCTTAGACAGGATCCTAATATTATAATGGTAGGAGAGATTAGAGATACAGAGACTGCAGAGTTAGCGATCCAGGCTGCACTAACCGGCCACCAGGTTTTCTCCACTATACACACCAACTCAGCAGCAGGTTCTCCCCCAAGGCTTTTGGATATGGGAGTTGAGCCATTCCTTTTAACCTCTGCTCTAAATTGTGTGGTAGGACAAAGAGTTGTCAGAAAAATCTGTACCCACTGTAAAGTCCAATTCAATGCCCCGCCTGAGGTGACAGAAAGCATTAAACAGATACTGGGAAAATTTATACCGGTGAACCAGGCCTCTGTTATGAAGCTTTATAAAGGAGCCGGCTGCAGCTTTTGCGCTAAGACCGGCTATTTAGGCAGGATTGGGATTTTTGAAGTTTTGGTAATATCAGATAGCATTGCCAAGCTTATTTTAGAGCATACCTCCAGTAGCGCAATTGAGGAATTAGCAGTTTCTTCGGGAATGATTACTATGAAGCAGGATGGTTATTTAAAAGTTCTGGAAGCAGTAACAACTTTAGAGGAGGTATTGAGGGTAGCTCAAGACTGATATGAATATACAACAACTTTTGGATTTAACAATACAAAGAAATGCTTCTGATTTACATCTTTCTGTGGGTTTCCCTCCCACACTCCGTATCCATGGAGATCTGATTCCTGTTGTTGGGGAGACTCCATCTACCCCGCAGCAGATTCAAAGTTTAATTACTCCACTTATATCAAGCCAGCAGAAAAGTATTTATGATCAGGGTTTTGAGCTTGATTTTTCTTTTGAAAAGGAGGGAAAAGCCAGATTTCGGGCCAATGTATACAGACAAAAGGGGTTTCCTGCTGTGGCTCTAAGATTAATCCCGTATATGATTCCTTTACTTGAGAATCTGGGTCTTCCTGCCTCTGTTGTGAAGCTAACAAATTTAAAGCAGGGATTTATTTTAGTGACCGGTCCAACAGGCCATGGTAAATCAACAACACTGGCTTCAATGATAAATAAGATTAATATGGAAAGAGCGGAGCATGTTATTACCATTGAAGATCCGATTGAATATGTATACCCTAAGGGTAAATCTTTTATTGAACAGCGTGAGATGTATCGGGACACCAGATCCTGGGGGAATGCCCTGAGGGCTTCTTTAAGGGAAGATCCGGATGTTGTTTTAATTGGTGAAATGAGAGACTTGGAAACCATAGCAGCTGCCATGACAATTGCCGAAACCGGTCATTTGGTGCTTGCTACTCTTCATACAAATTCGGCTGCCCAATCAGTTGACAGGATAATAGATGTTTTTCCGGAGATACAACAGCCGCAGATCAGGCTGCAGTTAGCCTCGACTTTGGAGGCAATTATATCTTTGCGGTTAATTCCAACTATCCAGCCGGGCAGGGTTTTAGCATCAGAGGTTTTATTTGCCACACCGGCTGTCAGGAATATTATCAGAGAGGGAAAAACTTACCTTACAGATAACTTAATTGAAACTTCAGGTGAGTTAGGCATGCAAATACTGGAGCGCTCTTTGGCTGATTTAGTAAAAACGGGAAAAATATCAGAGGATTTAGCTAACCGGTTTGCACTTCGTCCTGAACTCTTGAGTAAACTCATAAAATAAATGGCTGAATTTAACTACAGTGCAAAAGATAGCGAAGGTTTAAACCACACAGGCTCTGTTAAAACTCCTGATCTTCACTCAGCTGCTGTCATTTTAAGAAAAAAAGGGCTGATTGTTATTTCCATAACCCCTAAAGGAGGTGGAGCAAATTCTTTTTTAGGAAAGTTTCTCAATAGAGTTTCCTTTACAGACTTGGTTATTATAACCAGGCAACTGGCAACTATGGTTTCGGCAGGGCTGGTTTTATCTGAAGCTATTGATATTTTGGTTGAACAACAAAATAATAAAACCTTAAAAAAAGCTTTGGATGAGATTTCTCAGGATATTAAAGGTGGATTAACTCTGGCTCAGGCTTTAGGTAAATATCCAAATATATTTCCCCGGCTTTATGTTAATTTGGTAAAAAGCGGTGAAGCTTCGGGAAAGCTAGACCAGGTGCTTGTACAAATGGCTGACGGATTGGAAAAAGACAGGGAGTTTCAAGCCAGAATTAAGGGGGCATTGATTTATCCAGTAGTAGTTATTTCGATGATGATTGTTGTTGTCATAATAATGATGGTTTTTGTGATACCAAAGCTGGTAACTCTGTATTCACAATCAACAATTGACTTGCCTCTTCCCACTAAAATTCTAATCGGAACATCAAATATGTTTGTGCATTTTTGGTGGCTGATGATCATTGTTATTGTGGGGTCAATCATTGGTATCCAAAGGTGGAATAAAACCCCTTCGGGAAATCTTTTTCTGGGAAGGCTTCTTTTAAAAACTCCTCTGATCGGCAGAATAATTACCAATGTGACTTTAACCAATTTTAACCGTACTTTTGGATTACTCACCGCTGCTGGTATCCCTCTTTTGGAATCAATAGGAATTGTTTCCGAGTTAACAGACAACCCGGTCTATAGGATTGCGCTAAAAGATGCATATGAAGGTGTTGAAAAAGGCTTGAGCTTTTCTTCTCTTTTAACAGCGGAAGTATTCCCCAAAATTGTTTCCCAGATGATAAAAGTAGGAGAAGAAACAGGTAAAGTTGATGAGATATTTTTCAAACTGGCAGAATATTTTGAGTCAGAGTCTGATCATCTGGTTAAGAACTTAACTGTAGCAATTGAGCCGATAATTTTGATAATTTTAGGTGTTGGAGTAGGATTTTTGGTTATTTCGATCATACTGCCAATATACAAGTTGACAACGTCATTTTAGTATGAATACAATGAAATATACATTGAAAGGGGGTGAATTAATTTGATAAAATCTGCTCACAGAGGTTTCACGCTTGTGGAACTTTTGGTTGTTATCGCAATTATTGCTATTTTAGCAGCGGTTGTTGTCTTAATCATTAATCCATTAGAACTTACTAGAAGAGGTAGAGATGCAGCCAGATTAACAGACCTTGCAAATTTACAACAGGCTATTAATGTGGCAGTTCAAGAAGCCACAAATAGCGGTCAAAATATTGCTTGTGCGGGAGCTGGCCCTACTTGTAGAGATGATAGTAAAATTGGTCTAAGAACAACTGATGGAACTGGATGGGTAAGAGTGAATTTAGGGGTACAAACAAGCGTATCTGTTCCAACTTTACCTGTTGATCCAACTAACAGTACTGTTTATCACTATGCCTATTGTGGCAGCGGTGATAATTGGGAAATATACACTGTTTTAGAATCAGCCCAACAAAGTCCTAAGATGACCACTGATGGTGGTACCAACAATAATTACTATGAAGTTGGTTCTGTACTTAATTTGGCAGGCACTGCTGCAGGAGGAAGTGGATTTTGCACCTATTAAATTTGAATTGGTTTGTAGTTTCGGGAATGGTTTTGGGTGCAATTTTGGGAAGCTTAGTTAAAGCGCTCTCTGATCGGAGCCTAATAAATAAGTCCTTTTGGGGAAGGTCGTATTGTCCGATATGCCATAAGCATTTGAGATTATACGACCTTTTTCCAGTTCTTTCCTATTTATCCACCAGTGGAAGGTGTAGATACTGCAAAAAAAAGATTGGGATTGAATATCCTCTGGTAGAAATTGTGATGGGAGTATTAATAGGTTTTCTTTTTTTTCAAAGCTCCCTGAGTTTACTGTCGGTAAATCTTGTTTTAAGTCTTATTTATAAAATATTCTTTATCACAATTCTTGCTGTTTTGTTTTTAACAGATTTAAAAAAGATGTTTATACCGGATAGGATAATACTTCCCTCTTTGGTAATAGGCCTTATCCTTAGTCTGGGAATCACTATTTATAAAATAGGATATTTATATTATTTTCTGCTGCAAAACCCGGTTGGAAAGTTTCTACTCCCCCCCCACTCCGATTATTTCCTAAGACATGCATTTTATGCTGCAGAGCCCGCCTTAACAGGAATTTTAATGGCCATCTTGATAGGTGGATTTTTCTGGGGTTTAATTATTATCACAAAAGGAAAAGGTATGGGTGGAGGTGATGTTAAGCTGGGAGCATTCATGGGGTTGATGTTAGGTTTTCCTCAAGCTCTTATTGCCTTAATTTTATCTTTTTTAATAGGCGCAATATTTTCCATAATTTTAATTATTTTTGGCAAAAAACATTTAGGACAAACTATCCCCTTTGGACCATTTTTAGTTTTAGGCAGTTTAATAGTTTTATTTTGGGGAGAAAAGATTTTAAACTGGTACCTAAACTTAAGTATAGGTACTTGACATCAGACGCTTTTCGTACAAATAATTAAGTAGTAATGAAAAAATTTCTGCCCAAAACAGCTTCTAATCCGAATGGTTTCACCCTGGTTGAACTTCTGGTTGTTATCTCCATTATTGCCATCCTTTCTGTGATTGGAATTACTATTTTTTCAGGAGTCCAAAAAAATGCCAGAGATGCCAGAAGAAGAGGAGATATAGAAGCTATTTCTAAAGCCTGGGAGGTAAATTATTCCAAGACTACTCCTTTCTATCCAAAATTAGTCATAACTTGGTTTGCCTCTGGAGCTATACCAAAAGACCCTCAAACAGGTGCTTCATATACGTATACTGGTGCTAATGAAACTACTGGAGCAGATACTTATAAAGTCTGTGTAACTTTAGAAGATACCACAACGTACTGCAAGTCTAATCAACAATAAATGACCAGACGGTCTGGATTTACTTTAATTGAACTGCTGATCGTAATTTCTATTATTGGTATTTTGTCTGTTATTGGAATGGTTGCTTATAGTACTTTTTTGAAAAATTCCAGGGATGCCAAAAGACAGTCAGATTTAAAATTTATCCAGTCTGCATTGGAGGAGTATCATTCTGACCAACTTTATTATCCCTCTGGGACAACTTTAGGTTCATCAATTACCAATGGTAAAACTCCTCTTAAAACATATTTAACTACAGTTCCTAATGATCCTAAAGATCAATCAGCTTATTCTTATGTTGCTCAACCAAGCGGTTGTGCCACTGCAGCTTGTACAAGCTATTGTTTATCAGCGAGCTTGGAAAATCTTGTAGGTAAAAAGACAGAAGGTAATTGTTCTAATCCTTCTGGCCCATACAATTTTACTGTTACCAGACCTTAAAATATGATACCTTTAATATATGAGGTCTGCCGGCTATACACTCATTGAACTTCTAGTTGTTATTTCAATAATAGGCATTTTGTCTGTTGTAGCTTTTGTAAATATTAAGGAATTCTCCTCCTCTCAAGCATTAAAAAAAGCAGCAGGTGAAGTGCAATCCTTTTTAAGGCTGGCCCAAAGCAATGCCAGTTCCTCTACTCTCTGCAACGGTGTTGGTGGTGTTCCTTGGACAGTTACTATTAATACAAACACTGTTGTAATTACATGTAATATTGATACTCCTTATAAAACTTTAACCCTTCAATCAGGAATAACAATAAGTCCCCAGTTTTCAGTGATTTATTCGGCCCTCAAAGGTGTTCCAGATAGCAGTGTTACTATTACCTTAGATAATGGCAAAGGTGAAACAAAAACAGTGATTTTAACCAGCGGAGGGGCAATAAATGTACAGTGAAAAAGGACAAAGCCTGATGGAACTGGTAATTGTGATAGCTGTAGTGGTTATTGTAATAGGAGCTTTAGTTTTTGCCACTATTGCTTCTTTAAGAAATGCCCAATTTGCTAAAAACCAGGCCCAGGCTACAAAGCTGGCACAGGAAGGCCTGGAATGGGTAAGAACCGGCAGAGACAGGAATAAAGGAATTAATGATCTGGATTCATCAGTGACCAATTGGGATACAATTTGGGGGTATCAAATTTCGGGGGGTCCTGATACATTTTGTAATAGTTCTTCTATTATAAAACAATGCTATTTTAAAATTTTGTCTGATGGTTCCTTGATATACATTAATTCTTCTTCTGCCTTTCCATCAGGTTTTGCAGAATCTATTCAGCCAAATTTCGAAAGAGCAATTACATTATCTGATGATTCGGCTTCTTCTGATAAACAGAAAACTGTTACTGCTATTGTTACATGGACTGATTTTTCAGGGCCACACGAATCAAAGCTGACTACGATCTTGAGGAAATTATGAAAAAAGGATTTACTCTAGTTGAAATTTTGGTAGTTATATCTGTTTTATCAGTTGCCGGGGTAATTATTCTAACTATATTTACCAGGACCTTAAAAGGTAATAATAAAGCACAAATTTTATCAGTCATTAAACAAAACGGCCAGGCTGTTTTGGAAAATATGGATAAGACTATAAGAGGAGCAGATAATGTGGTTTGCATCAGTCCAGATAATAAAACCTTAGTTGTTGCGCAAGGTGGTATATACACCCGCTACAGGTTTGTAGCACCAATTCCTGATACTGCAAATGGATTGATTCAACAAGCTAATCCTATTCAGCCTGATACTGGTGATAATAGTGATATTAAGCTTTTTAAGGATAATGTTTGCACAGATCCTATGGGGACAGATACTCAGGGTGGAAATCTAATAAATATACTTACTGATACTGATTTACAATCAGGAGTATCTGTGGAAAATGGCTCATTTAATAAAAATCCGCAGTCAGGATTTAAAGACACAATAACTATAAATTTTCAGCTTGCACATGCTCTGAAGGCTCCCCCGGCAGTTGCAGGGCAGATTGATCCTGTTACATTCCAGACAACTATACAACTAAGATGATAATATAAATATATGATAAAAAGACAATCCGGTCAGGCAATCCTTGCTCTTATATTAATAATGACAGTGGCGCTGGCTATTGGTTTATCAGTTGTCCAAAAGAGTCTGGTTGACGTGTCAACGTCAACCAAGGTAGAAGAATCAAGCCGGGCTTTCTCTGCAGCCGAGGCAGGTATAGAACACGCTCTAAGGGGTGGCAGTATAACCTCTCTTCCCGATTTGGGAGATAATAATGCTACGATTACATCAATAACAGGAGGTAATTTAATACCAACTATTCCTGCTGCAAATACAAGACAAGATTCCCTGGAATATCCCCCTTTGGCAAAAGAAGAAATAGCCCATGTCTGGCTTGCAGACTTTACTTTGGGTACTAATCCTCCTGATGAATTTTACAAACAAACTAGTTTAAATATTTACTGGGGTGATCCTAAAGCTACTGATAAAGCTGCACTGGAGTTAACCATAGTTTCTTTTGACGGAAGTAAGTATATATCTAATAAGTTTTACTTAGATAATTCAACAATTGCTCCAAGAGGCAACAATTTTGATACAAACACAATTTGTCCTGTAGGAGGGATTAGCGATGTTGGTGTAAATAAATATCAATGTTCCAAAATAATTACCGGATTATCCCCGAAATTAATGCTTATCAGGGCACGCCTATTATATAATTCAACTTCCCAGCCTTTTGCTGTCCAGGCTACGTATCCTTGTGGCGGTACATCTGGAAATAACTGTTTTATTCCTCCACAGGCAAGGATACTTACCTCGACTGGAATTTCCGGTGAAACCCAAAGACGCGTCCAGGTATTTAGACTGGATAAAGTAGTTCCTCCTTATTTTGACTATGCCATTTTTTCGCTGGGAGCTATAAGTAAGTGAAAGGCTTCTCTTTAATTGAGTTACTACTGGTAATAGTAGTTGTTGGCATCAGTGTTTTTTTGCTTGCCAGCTTACCCAATGCCCTGAATTTAATCACCAAAAGCAATCACATGTCGCTGGCCCGGGAAATTGCCAGCAAACAGCTTGAGGATAAAAGAGCCTTAAGTTATGCAAATTTAGTTCCGGATATTTCAACTATTGCAGATTCAAGGATTAGCCTGCTTCCTTTGGGTTCAGGGACTACTACTGTGGAAGATTGTGTAAAAGAAACATATCCCCAGTATTGTCCGAACGACGAACATATAAAACTTGTGGTTGTGACTATAAATTGGAAAGACAACAGTAAAGATCAAACCATTAGTCTGAATACTTTTATTGGAGAAGGAGGGATAAACCAGTGAAAGGCTTAACTTTGCTTGAGTTGGTAATAACAATGGGTCTTGTTTCGGTAGTAGGACTTTTACTGGTGGTAATTATTGTTAACTCAACCGGAGTTTTTTATAAAGAGTCTTCCAAGCTTTCTCAAGGTTTAAATATAAATGATGCGTTGTCCAGTATCAGAAGCGATATTAAGCAGTCAGCAGGTGTTGCGGCATCTTATGTAGACGGTTCAACAACTTATACCTCAGGAACAACACAACTTGTTTTAAAACGCTCATCCGTTGATTCATCTAATAATTTAATTTCCAATACCTATGATTACTTTGTGTATTTTTTGGATCAAAAAAAACTACGTTTGAAAACTTTTCCGGATCCGTCAAGCACCAGAAAGCAGCAAGATAAAATATTTTCAACTCTAGTTGACTTTCTTTTATTTCAATACTTTGACTTAAATAATCCCCCCACTGAGGTAACACCTGAAATTGCCGGCAAAGTCAGAATAACAATTACACTTAAGGAAAAAAGCGGAGCTGGTTATGAAACAAAAACAGCTACATCAGAGGCTACCTTAAGAAATGATTAGAAAAGAAGCGGGACAAATTTTAATAATAGTATTTGTGGCTTTGGGAGTGGTTTTATTTACTGTTTTATCAGTAGTTGCAGGAGCACAAATCTATTTTTCAAATGCCTCTTATACGGTAAATGCAGAAAAAGCAACTGCCTTGGCCGAAGCAGGAGTTGATAAGGCTATAAACTCTCTAAATAAAAATCCATCCGGTTATACAGGAGAAGGTCTGGGAACAGAGGGGGTGGCAATAGGTAATGCCGGGGACGGTGAATATTCTGTCAAAATTACCTCAAAAGATGTATCCACAAAACTTATTGAAGCAACCGGGTTTATTCCCAACAAGACATCAGCCAAAGTTAAAAGAACTGTTAAAATAAGTTTATCAAGGGGTGTTGGTGTTGCATTTAACTATGGAATACAGGTAGGAGACGGAGGTATGGAGCTGGGAAATGGTAATTTAATAAAAGGTTCAGTATATTCTAATGGAAGTATTATTGCCGGTAATAGCAACATTATAACCGGTTCAGCTTTTGTTGCAGGAGGCGCACAGGCAACTGCTGATCAGCAAACAGAGTGTGAAGGTTCAAACTGTACAGATTATATCTTCGGAAAGATTGTTAATGGTGAGAGTAGGCTGAATATTGCTCAAAGTTTTCAGCCTACCATAAACGAAGTATTAAACAGGGTTTCGCTAAGAATTAAAAAGATCGGTGGTCCTACTAATCCTGTGACAGTTAGGATTTTAAGCGATTCTTCCGGTAAACCAAATAAAAATGGAGTTTTAACATCAGGAGATTTAGATATCAATTTGGTAACAGATGAATATGGGTGGATAGATGTGGCTTTTTCTTCTTTACCTGTCTTAACCGCAAACACTACTTATTGGTTAATGATTTCTACAACAGCAGAGTCAAATGTCAGTAAATACTGGGTTTGGCAAAATGTTACATTTCCCAGCTATATTTGTGGGAATCCGGATCAATGTGTACCAAAATGGTCTGCAGACTGGAAAATAGGAAATCCTACCTGGACTGCAATTCCCGGAGATTTGTCCTTTAAAACATATATGGGCGGAGCCCCAACAGTTTTAAGAGGAGGTAATAATGATAAATCAAGTGTTAATGGTTCGGTCTATGCAAATACTATTGAAAACCTGATCATAGGAGGTGATGCTTATTATCAGACAATTACCAACAGTACTGTGGGCGGAGTATCTCATCCAAATGAGGCAGATCAACCCCCCAAAGTATTCCCTATTTCTGATGCAAATGTGGCTGATTGGAAGAAACAAGCCGGTGATTGTGATTCATCACTAAATAATTGTCAAAATGTATTATCAGGTAATATTACCGATTGTGTAACTACTTTAGGCTCAAGTAATCCTGCTAAACCTGGTGTAAAAATAGATGGCAGTATTAATTTTAATAGTGGCTGTAGGGTAGTAGTTAAAAGTCCTATTTGGATTACAGGTGATCTTACCCTAAACAGTAATAATATTTTGACTCTTGATTCATCATATAACGAAACATCAGGAGTAATTATTGTAGAAGGAAAAGTTTCACTAAATACTAATAATCATTTTAATGGCACTGGTCAGGGAAGCAGTTTACTGATGGTTTTGACAGAGTATGATTCCAGGACTAATGGGGAAGATGCAATAGCTGTTAACAGTAATGGAAATTCCGGAGTATATTATGCCTCAACAGGGATTATTAACCCGGGTACTGGAAATTCTTTTAAGGAGCTGACTGCCTGGAAAATAAAACTTATCAATCAATCTACAATTGATTATGAAACAGGTTTGTCAAGTACTCTTTTCCAATCAGGGCCTTCAGGTGCATATTCTTTGATAAAAGGAACATACCAGGTAAAGTGATATACTAAAGTTAATGCCCAAAATATCCGTTGGTTTAGATATTGGTTTTTCTTCAATAAAGGTTGTATCTTTAGCAAAAGATAATGACCAGTTTAGATTGGTTTCGCTGGGATCAATTAATTGTCCGCAACCGGGTATGCTCTCTGATTCTGAAGCAGGACTGCAAGCTGTGGCAGATGCTATTAAAAAGCTGCTGTCTGCCACAAATATTGAGGAAAAAGAGGTTATTGTGGCCTTGCCGGAATCAAAGGTTTTTACCAGGGTTATAGATGACCTGCCATACCTGACAGACAATGAGCTATCTCAGGCTATCCGCTATGCAGCTGAGGAGTTTATTCCAATGCCTATTGCCGATGTTAACTTAAACTGGCAGGTTTTATTTAGGGCTGATGGTAAAAACAAAAATACCAGGACTATTGTTTTAGTTGTGGCTTCTCCTAAAAATATTGTGGCAAAATATATTAAAGTTTTAAATTTAGTAGGACTGCATCCTAAGGTGTTGGAAACAGAAACAATTGCTGTTACAAGGTCCCTGGTTGGCAATAATCCTTTTTCTCCTTCTACCTTGATTGTACAACTGGGAGCTACAACCACTGACTTTGCAGCAGTATCTAAGGGCTTAATATGGCTTACCAGGTCTATTTCCACAGGAGGTACAGCCCTAACCCGTTCTCTTGCCCAGCATTTTAATTTTGAGTTGGCTCAAGCTGAGGAGTATAAAAAAGTTTATGGACTTATGGAAGATCAATTGGAGGGAAAAGTATATGAAGCCCTAAAGCCGGTGGTAGATATCATTTCAGGGGAAGGTAAAAGAGTGGTTCAGTCTTTTGAAACCAAATATCCGCAGGATCCTATTAAAAGAGTAGTTTTATCCGGAGGAGGAGCAAAAATGCCGGGATTTGTTGTTTATTTGGCAAATACATTTGGATTAGAAGTTCAGGAGGCTGATCCCTGGTATGCTATTGCCAAAGATAAGGCATCTGTTTCCAAGCTTGCCCAAAATGCTCCTTCTTACTCTGTTGCTGCTGGACTTGCTTTAAGGGAGGATTAATATGAAGATTGCAATTAATTTACTGCCAATTGAATTTACTCAAGCAGAGGTTAAAAGAGCCAAGTTTATAAAAATACAGACAATTGGGGTTTTAGTTATTCTAGTGATGGTATTTCTCTCGTCTTTGTCTGTTGCCCTGAGAATTTTGCAGAGCCAGAGTATTAAAAGCGTACAAATTCAAGTTTCTGCGACTGAACAAAAGATTTCAGATTTAAAAGACAAGCAGGTTTCACTTTTACTTATCAAAAACAGGCTGGCAGTTATTAATCAATATTTAGGCAATTCCTCAAAACAGGTAGCAATGCTTATTCTTTTGGATAAATTGCTACCTTCTTCTATTTCTATAAACTCAACAGTAGTTGATATAAATGGTGAGATTTCAATTCTGGCATTAATCCCGGATTCTCAAGCGTTGGATAATATGATTAACAATTTAACAGATAACACCCAAAATGAAGGTAAAATTAGCCAGGTTTCGCTAGATAGTCTAAGCCGCGGGAAAGATGGAGTTTATAGAGTAAGTTTGAAAATTAAACCAAGCTAACTTATGAAAAAAGAAACAGTAATAAAATTCTATTTAACTTATAGATTATATTTATTCCCTGTAGCTATAGCCATATCAAGTTTAATCTTAATTTTTCTAATAATTATTCCACAGCTTGGAAAGCTGATTTCCAACCAAAAAGCCGAAAAGGCATTAGTAAATAATCTCAAGTTCCTGGAAGTTAAAGCTCAAACGCTGGATAGCTATGATAGTAATGATTTATCCAACAAAGTAAGTTACGTCTTGGCTTCTTTCCCTCAGGATAAGGACTTTGGTAATGTAATAGGTTTAATCCAAAATCTTACAATCCAATCAGGCTTCAGTCTTACCACTATGACCATAAGCACTGCAACAAATAAGACAGCCAATGCACAAAGCTATAGTATAGAGCTGGAGGTAGTTGGACCCAAAAACTTAATCAGTATTCTTCTTTCCAATATAGAGAGATCAACCAGATTGATGAGAGTCGGGAGTATTGAAATTAGAAACACAATCAGTCAACAGACAGTTAATATTTCTTTGAGTCTGGATGTATTGTTTGCGCCAACACCTGCTAGTTTTGGGAGTATTGACTCAACCTTACCGGATTTATCTCAAAAAGATCAGGAATTACTTACTACTCTGGCAAAGAATTTTACACCGGTATTCACATCCGAAAATGTTTCTCTGCCTTCTCGTGGTAAGGCTAATCCGTTTGAATGATTTCCGGCCTGACTTTTTTAGTTTTTTTAATTGACTCCTCTTTTCGCCATTTATCGATTTCTCCGTGGTTACCGGAAAGTAAAATTTTGGGAACTTTTAAGCCCTTCCAAACTTCTGGTCTGGTGTATTGAGGATATTCCAAAAGTCCATCTGAAAAAGATTCATTCTCAATTGCTTCTGGTTTTTTTAAGACTTTGGGGAGAAGTCTGACAATAGAATCAGAAATTATCATAGCCGGGATTTCTCCCCCTGTTAAAACATAATCTCCGATTGAAATTTCCTCGTCCACGCACTTTTCTATAAATCTTTGGTCAACCCCTTCATAATGGCCGCAGACTATAACCAGATGGTTAAATTTAGATAACCTCTTTGCATCTTGTTGTTTATATGGTTTTCCTGATGCTGAGGTTAAAATTACATGACCTTTTTTTGGTAATGCTTTAGATAAAATATCAGCGCGAAAAAGCATGCCTGCTCCACCACCATAAGGCTTGGCATCAACAACTTGATGTTTGCCTTCTCCAAAATCCCTTAAATTAATAAATTCAAATTCAACTTTTCCTTTTTTTTGTGCTCTTTTTAAAATTGAGGAATTCAGAACTTTGTCAAAAACTTCCGGAAAAAGTGTAATGATGGAAATTTTCACTCTTTTGGTTTATCAGTACTTCCTTGTGGATCATTTAGCTGCAAATTTACTCTGACTCCTTCTGCAAGAGCCCTGACTGTAAGTAATTTTCTTATTGACCTTATGGTTTGTCCGCCTTTACCAATAATTAAACCCATATCTTCCGGGTCAACAGTTAAGATGTAGGTAATATCAGTTCCGTTTACCTGCTCGTCTATTAAGACTTTTTCCGGTTTGGTAACTAAACTGGTAACAATATAATTAAGAAGGTCTTTCATCTTTTAATTCCTCTTCTTTTGGAGCTTCCTCTGCTGGCTTTTCTTCTGCCAGTTGTTCAACAGCTGGGGTTTCAGCAGGTTTTTCTTCTTTCTTCTCCTTCTTCGGCTTGCGTGGTGGTCTTTGTGGAGCTTTGCCAATAATTCTTAAAAACCCATCACTCATTTGGGCTCCCTGTTTTACCCAGTGATCAATTCTATCTTGTTTTAATTTAATATCTTTTGGTTCAGTTAACGGATTATAAGTTCCCAAGAGTTCAATATATCCACCTGTTCTTTTGGCTCGCTCATCCACAGCCACCACCCTATAAAAAGGCCTCTGTCTTCCACCAATTCTCATTAATCTAATTTTTAACATGGGGTTAAGTATAGCTGAAAGCTAGTTAAGCGTCAACGACTGTCTTAGGAATTATTTTGCTATTTTTTAACCACTCTCATGCCTAGTTTTTTGGCAAGATCTTTATAAAAACCTTGCAGGTCTTTTAAGTTTAGAGGAACTAACATTTTTGGCATGTAATTAAATTTTTCAACTTTTAAAAAATCAGATGCTAACCATACAAAATCCAATTCCATCCTAAATTTTTCTTTTACTCCGCATAATAAATCCCAGAAAGTAAATTCTTTTAATAAAAAATAAAGATCAACAAAATCCTTAATTCTAAGCTTTACGTTTTTGGAGAATTCATCAAAAATTATGCGTTGAATAGGAGTAAAAGTTAATTCAGAGATATCTTTCTTGTTTATTTTCCCCATATTAAAAACTTAAACAATCTTTTTCTGTCCGGATCAAGTTGAAGTTTTTTCCAATTTTTCTTCACCTCTGAAAGCTTAATCTTATCCTTGTCGGATAGAAACATACCGTAGTTAATTTGTCTTTCTAAAATTAGAAGTTTCCCTGACTCAGTCTTTCTTAACTTATTGATATCGTAATCCCAAATGTGATAACCCATATATATTATTTTAACACAAATTACTTTGCTAATTTTTCTAATGCTTCTTTTGCTGCTTTTTCTTCCGCTACTTGTTTGGAGGCTCCGGATCCGATGCCATATTCTTTTCCGCTTACATAAACCGCTACCTGAAACTTCTTGGCATGATCAGGTCCGGTGGTTGCGACTATTTTATAATGCGGGGACTGCTTAAAACGATCCTGCACAATTTCCTGCAAAGACGACTTGGCATCTTTTGGCGGGCCTAATTTTAATTCTTTTTCAAAAAGGGAAAAAAGAGTTTTTTCTATAATATTTCTGACTGCTTCCAGGCCCTGGTCTAAAAATATTGCTCCCAAAAGCGCTTCATAAGTATTAGCCAGAAGCTGGGGGTTTTCCCTGCCTCCTCCCATTTCTTCACCTTTTGATAATTTTAAGTATTTCCCTAAATTAAGTTTTTTGGAAGCCTCTGAAAGTGATTTGGTTTTAACAATATAGGCTCTTAAATTGGTCAGATCCCCTTCAGCATCTCCTTTTCTTAAGTTAAAAAGTGTTTCAGAAGTGATTAAAGACAAGACAGAATCACCTAAAAATTCCAGTCTTTCATTTGAAACTAATTCTCCTTTGAACTCATTAAGATAAGAGCGGTGATAAAAAGCCTGCTCTAATAATTCAGGTCTATTAAATTTAATCCCCAGAGATTTTTGAAGTTCACTTAATCCGCTTTGCATTTTTAGTCCAGTAAATTATCTTCGACCAAGCTCACCAGGTCATCGATTTTTTTTAAACTCTCAACATCTTCACTCTCAAACGACACCTGAAACTTTTGAGATAAGTGCGAGAGTAAATCATTAAGTTCTATCGGACCCAAGCCTAACTCATCTTTTAAATCAGCATGTCTATCCAAGTCTTCCGGATTTAGATTTAAATGTTCTGCTATAGCTTGAACAATGTCATTTGTTGTTGGCATTTGTTTTAATTCCTTTCAACTGGACAACTTTACCTAAAACTCCGTTGATAAAACCTGACGAAGAATCAGCTCCAAACTCTTTACCAAGTTCCACTGCCTCATCAATTACAACTTTAGGCGGCTCTTTATTTATTATTAACTCAAAAATTGCTAAACGCAAGATAGCTAAATCAATTTTATTAATTTGAGAGGTGGGTCTATCCGGTGCAGACTGCCTGATTAGCTCATCAATTTCATCCAGACGGTTTACAACTTCTGAAATTTTTACAGGAGCTTTGCCTTTTTGAAACTGCCAGGTAAAAAGGAATCTCATTAAATCTATACGCTTTATGTGTCTTGGGTCAGATTTTAGCTTCATGGAGTTTAAGCTTTAGTGACCTTTGTGCCGAAGAAACCACACTCTTTACAGACAGTGTGGGACTGGGTTAGCCTGCCGCAGTTTTTACAAGTAACTGAATTTACAGCCAAATTAATGGATGCTCTTCTGGTTCGCTTGCGTGTTTTACTATGTCTTCTTTTTGGTTCAGCTGCCATTTTTTATCCTTAATCCGGCATCACATTTGGTGCCAGACTTTGTAATTTTCCCGCAACTGTTGGGTATTTGTCAAGGGTAGGATTATCTTGTAGTAATTTTTTGGCAGCATTTCTGGTTTTTTCAACCAGATCCAGATCTGAAAAAGAGGCTATTTTAAATTCAAATCTGCCTGATTGTCTGATCCCGAAGATTTCTCCACTGCCTCTGATTTTTAAATCAAGCTCAGCTAATTTTAATCCGTCATCAATTTTTTCCAGGTTTTTAAGTCTGGAGATATTATCTTTATTTGGAATCTCGCTAAAAAGCAGACAATATGATTGCTTTTTTCCTCTGCCTATTCTTCCTCTTAACTGATGAAGTTGTGCCAGTCCAAATCGCTCAGCTGACTCAATAACCATGATAGTGGCATTTGGAATATCTACTCCTACTTCAACTACAGATGTTGAAACCAGAATATCTAACTTCCCCTTCTTGAATTTATTCATGATTGCTTCCTTCTCAGCGGATTTTAATCTGCCGTGCATTAATCCTAATTTTAACTTGGGAAAAATTTGCTTTTGCAGTCTTTCATACTCGATAGTTGCTGCTTTGGCAGATTGCATTGTTTCAGACTCCTCAATCAAAGGGGTAATTATGTAAGCCTGATCTCCTGCTTTAACTTGTTTTTCTATAAATCCATAAGCAGCAGCTCTTTTCTTTTGCGGAACAACATGAGTTTTAATTTTCTGCCTGCCTTCTGGCAGCTCATTAATGATTGATAAATCCAAATCACTATACAAAGTTAGAGCCACAGTTCTGGGGATGGGAGTTGCAGTCATAGTTAAAAAGTGCGGCAGTTTTCCTCTTCCGCGAAGGAGGGTTCTTTGTGCTACTCCAAATCTTTGTTGCTCGTCTATGATAATCAGTCCCACGTTATCCGTATTTAGCTTTTCC
Source organism: uncultured Gammaproteobacteria bacterium (assembly GCA_964362195.1). Classification (GTDB taxonomy): domain Bacteria; phylum Patescibacteriota; class Microgenomatia; order Daviesbacterales; family UBA10151; genus CAYICZ01. The sequence goes on from CAYICZ010000002.1 coordinate 59,239, forward strand.
GAAAGCAAGGCATGAGTGCCGATGGTGACATCATCATTGGCAACTTTTTTCCTGCTGCCGGTATAAATTCCCACCTTGATTCCAAAAGGTGTCAGGAGTTTAGAGATAGTCTCATAGTGTTGGAAAGCCAGAATTTCTGTAGGAGCCATCAGCAGAGTCCGGAAGTTGTTTTTGTAAACCAGATATGCAGCTGCAGTGGCCACCACTGTTTTTCCTGAACCCACTTCTCCCTGGACTAATCTGTTCATTGGATGTTTTCCTTCCAGATCGGAAATTATTTCTTTTAAAACCCTATTTTGGGCATTGGTTAATTCAAATGGCAACTTACTAATAAATTTATCCAGATCCTGATTGTTAAATCGCAAAAGATGCAAAAGTGGCTTTTTCTCCCACTCCAGCCTGGTTTTTTGAGTGGCAAGCGAGACATAAAAAAGTTCCTCAAACCCGAGGCGCGCTCTTGCTAAATCAGCCTCTTTCCAGCTAGATGGAAAGTGTATTTTTTCTAATGCCTCCGGCAGTTTTAACATATTTTCCCTTATTGAATCCGGAAGAGTATCCTTAATTTCTGCTAAAACCTGCGGCATGATTTGTGAAACCTTTATTCGAATCCACTTAGAAGTTAATCCTTCTGTTTCAGGATAAACCGGAACCAAACGGCCGGTGTGTATAGGGTTTGGGGTATAGGGTTTGGGGTATAGTTGATCAGTAATTTTTTCCCAGCGGGGCATAATAATAGAAAGTTTATTTCTGTATTTTGTTAATTTCCCTGAAACCTGTAGCCTGTCACCTGTTTTAATTTGTTTTGTCAGCCAGGATTGGTGAAACCAAGTTAACTCAATAGGTGATGTACCGTCGTTAAAAATAGCCTGAGTTATAACTTTTCTGGCTCTGGTAAAAATATTTTTAATTGACCAAATCTCACCCTGCAAGGTAACGACCTGGCCAATTTGAGCATCTTTTATGGTTGTGCTCTGAGAAAAATCATCATATCTAAATGGAAAATGATAAATTAAATCCTCCACAGTATTTAAATTAAGTCTTGAGAGTTTATATAAAAGCCCGGGTCCAATTCCGGTTAAATTAGATAGCGGAGTTTGTAAATCCATGACAGGATTTTACCTCAATGGATATTAAAATGCACTTAAAAGCGGAAGTAAAGAAAACAAAATTATGGATATCCCGGCAATTCCTGCCAGTATTATCCAGACTATCTTAAACTTCTTTGAATACATCATATTTTATTAATATAACATATCTTGGTATAATCTCACTATGACAAACGAAATTAAAAAAGTTAGCGGAGTTGCAGTAGAGCTTGCTTTTGAAGAAGTAGCTCAAATTGCTTGGAAAGAAGTGAGCCGAAAGAAGATGTTCTTTTAACCAGAAGATTGGTTGATTATTTTTATGAAAATTTGGGTAAATTTATGGGTGCTTCTACCATTTTAGGTATTGGAGTAATGGGTTACGGTGCCTGGAATGTTGCAAGGGGTTTGGGTAACAGCTCATTTCCCGGACTTGTTTCAGATGTAGCAGTAGTTGGTTCATCATTAATAGCAGGTGCATGGTTGGGTTTTATGGGAGGTTTAGCTGGAGGTGTTGGTATTGCGCTTTTATCAGATAAAGTTGGGAGTTTAGAAGGAAATATCAGAAAAAGGTTCGCAAGAAATATTATTTAGAAGTTAATCTTTCAATTTCTTCCAAAGCCTCTTTTCTTTTTGGATCTTCAAAATAAATTCTGGCTGGCTCCAGTTTTCTAATTAACCATTCGGCCACAGCTGCTTTTAAATCTTGTGGATGTAAAGTTTTATCCGCATAATCCTTTTCCAGCTCTTCATAAGAGTTATATGTTTTATCCCCTCCCCATTTCTCATCTCTTTTGATTTGCAAGGCTGGTCCTTGCGAGGCTAAAATTAAGTGTTTAACCCAATCAAGGATTGGGTTGTACTCTACTTCCCCCTCCGGGGCAAAAGCATTATTGACTTTTCTCTTTATTTCTTCAGGCGAATCTGTAATAAAAACAGCAGAATCCGGTTTGGATTTACTCATTTTCATAGCAGTGACAGCCTCATCACGGTTATCTTTTGGTAGCGGCCAAACATCAGGTTTTAGTAATCCTTGGATCAGGTGGTGATGAATAGCCACAGGTTTTGAGAATCCTAACTTTTTAGCCGCATCTCTTGCCACAATATGGACATTTCTCTGGTCTGTTCCGGCATGGGCAATATTAAGTTCCATTTGAAAAATATCCGCTGCCTGCATGGCCGGATAAAAAAGAGTGGCTGTTTCAGAGGAATCGCCGGACATTCTCCCCATAATATCAGTTGACCGCATCATTCTTGAGATTGTAGTAGCTTTTGCTATCCCTACTACTTTTGGCCAGTAAGTCTTATCATAAAGTTCTGATCCTAAAACAAATTTTAAATCGTCAGGATTTCCTCCAACACAAAGATAACCTGCTTTCATGGCTTCCAGGAAATATTCCCTGGCCATTCTGGTAGCAGTTTCCAGCGTTCCATCCAGCTTTTTGTTAATCCAGGTATGCCAGTCTGCCAGAAAGATGGTAGTTTCTGCTCCGGCGTCGTGTAAGTCCTTGACCTTTTGCATGGAAGCGATGCCTTGTCCTAAATGTACTTTTCCTGAAATTTCAAAGCCAATATAGTGCTTAAGCGGAGTTCCGGAATCTATTAAAGCTTTTAATTCTTCTTCAGTTAAGACTTCTTCCAAATTTCTGGTGATTAATTTAAATTTCTCATCTGTGCTCATTAATGGTAATATTACCATACCATATGGGTAAGCCATTAACAAAATTAGCAAGTGTTTTAATTTCTTCTTTTGACAAGGAGTATTCACAAAATGATGATAAGACAATCTCGGTTAATCCAATTGCCTCAGAGCTGGCTTCCTGGTATGAAAAATTCAGGACTGCTATGGATTATAGGGAAGATGAAGTAATTTTACGCTCTGCAATTGAAAGAATCTTGAAGAGAAGGTCTTTTTTAGGAGGAGACGGACAGACTATTGCTGCTCCACTGATCCGAGAGTTGGTTTGGGCAAGGTATTTTCCTGATTCTTCTATCCCTGAGACTATTGTTTCTAAGGTTTCCCATCAAATTGATTTATATCTCAAGTTAGAATCTGAAGTTAATCAGAAACATAAGATTAATAAGGGGTTGGTTAATGAGTGGATCCTGCAGCTTTTATCCTCGGAAATAGAACATATCCTGAAGCCAAATGACCCGAAAGATCTGGTAAGTAATTTTATATTCAGAATTTTTAAAGAAAGGATAAATATTGCTGATGATAGTGAAGAAACACGGGATATCCAGACTTTTATTGCGGTAAGGAGGGCTTTTGCCAATGATGACCTGCCGTTTTTAAGATACCATCTTTTCAAGCAGTATTTCGGGCAAATGACTACTGAGAATGTGGATAAAGTTTCCAATAATTTTGTTCAAGGAGTAAAAATAATGGAAGAGCAATTTAACTATCCTGCCAAAGATAAGATTTATTCTTATGTTAAAAAACAAACTATTCCTTTTTTAATTCTGGATGATGTTTTTAGAAAATACCGCGGTGATATATCACAATTGGTAACAGATGAAGATAAACTAAATTCTGAAATTTTAAATGCCTGCTCCATCCGCTATAAATCTATATCAGGTAGAGTGAAAAGAGCCATCATCAGATCAGTAATTTTTATCTTTTTCACCAAAGCCCTGTTTGCTTTTTTAATTGAAGGGACTTTTGAAAGATTTTTATACGGCCAGGTTGTCTGGTCTTCGATTGTCCTAAATACCTTGACTCCTCCTGCTTTGATGATTATTGTTGGATCATTAATTAAAACCCCTGGTAGAGAAAATTCATTTAAGATTTTAAAAAAAATTAACACCATTTTATTTGATGAAAATCCAGACCTTGAAAAGTCTCTGACAGTTAAGAAAAAGCCAGGTAAGACAGATCCAATACTTTGGGGTCTTTTTATAATATTCTGGCTAACAACTTTTGTTCTATCATTTGGAGGAATAGTATTTATGTTATCAAAGCTGAATATAAATCCGCTGTCTCAAGCTGTCTTTGTATTCTTTTTGGCAGTTGTTTCTTTTGTTTCCTACAGAATAAACAGGACAGCCAATATGTATATCATAAAAGATAAAAAGGATAATTTAGGATCGCTACTTTTTGACTTCTTCTTTATGCCCTTTATCCAAGTTGGACAAAGATTAACCATGGCTGTTTCGCAATTAAATATAATTTTGTTTGTGTTTGACTTTATTATTGAAACTCCATTTAAAGGCATTGTTGCCTTCCTGGAACAATGGCTTTTGTTTCTTCGCACCCAGCGGGAAAAGCTTGACTGATTTTAAGAGCTTCTTGTAAAATGATTGATTCCTTGGGACAATGTATATATGGAAGAAATTGTTTTAAAGCCGGAAATACTGGGATTTTTCCATCAGCTTCCCATAACTAATACTCTACTAACTTCCTGGCTGGTGATGGCGGTTTTAATTGGCATTAGTTTAGCCATAAGGTTTAAGGTTAATATTTTTCCATCTCATCTGCAGTCTATATTTGAGGTGATTATTGATTTTATGTATACTACAGCAGAGCAGCTGGCCGGAGATAAAAAAGCCAGAGTATTTTTTCCATTTGTAGCTACTTTCTTTTTCTTTATTTTATTTTCTAATTTATTAGGTTTGCTTCCCGGCTTTGCCACTATTACATTTAAAGGTATGCCTTTTTTAAGAAGTATGAACTCTGATTTAAATATGACTTTAAGTCTGGCCCTTTTTTCTGCATTTCTCACTCATTTTTTTGCTCTAAAATATTTAGGTTTAATAGAATATTTAAAAAAATGGTTTACCCTAAACCCGATATTTTTGTTTGTGGGACTGCTGGAGTTGGTGGGTGAGGCGACAAAAGTAGTCTCGCTTTCCTTTAGGCTTTTTGGTAATATCTTTGCGGGAGAGGTGGTACTCTCAAC
>CAYICZ010000003.1:0-53284 GCA_964362195.1 uncultured Gammaproteobacteria bacterium
TCCACTCATCAACCTTATTCATTAACTCCTCAACTGCTTTTACAGCTTCCGGATCACCCTCCAAAGCTTTTTTAGCAGAACCGCGAATTATTGGAGATTGCGGATCATATTCATATTTTTTAAGTAAATCCCTAACTTCTTCTTCCACCAGATCAAGCAGTTCCGGATCATCAACCATGTCACATTTATTAAGAAATACCACAATTGCCGGAACTCCCACCTGTCTGGCCAAAAGCAAATGTTCCCTTGTTTGCGGCATTGGTCCATCAGGAGCAGAAACCACTAAAATGGCGCCATCTGTTTGGGCGGCGCCGGTAATCATGTTTTTAATATAATCTGCATGTCCAGGCATGTCGATATGAGCATAATGCCTTTTTTCTGTTTCGTATTCCTGATGGGAAATATTAATGGTAATTCCGCGGGCTTTTTCCTCGGGAGCATTGTCAATTTGATCAACTGACCTTTTTTCTGCCAAACCTTTAGCAGCCAGGACATTAGTAATTGCTGCAGTTAGCGTGGTTTTGCCATGGTCAACATGACCCATGGTCCCAACATTTACGTGTGGTTTGCTTCTATCAAATTTTTTCTGTTCAGCCATAATTTTAATATTTTACCCTATGTGGGCAATAAATACCAGCCCTTAAGCTGGTAGTTGTAAATATACAATAAAAGTAGCAATTATGCAAGAGGTGAATTACTATTAGAGAAACTATAAAATCCACAAGTTTCAATTGCTTTCCTATGTACAAATGTGAGAAATGTTTCAAGATTAAAAATATTGGTTGGAAAATCCGTGATATTACAAGTCATAAGCAACATCTTTTTATATCGCATAATCATTGCACCAAGGAAAAAATCAGTTACTGAAACTTTTTTACCATCTTCCTTGTAAATTTCTGCTAATTTTGTTGCATCTTGTGTAACCTCGCTAGTTATCGGAAGAAAGGCATCTACTATATCTTCTACATACTGACGTTTTTCTGCCAACTTCTTTTCATCCGAACCACCCTTGATAAACTCCGTTAAAACACATTCCAAAGTAACTAATACGCACCCATTTCCCTTTAATTCATTAAAAATATTCGCAAATTTTGCTGGGGCACTACTTGCATCGATAAATACAGTAGTGTCTAGAAGAATATGCCGATCTTTAGTGGCTGAGAGAAAATCTGAGTTTTTGATTATGTTCATTTTCTTCCTCTTGTAATTTTTTCTCCTCTTCCTCTAAGTACCCTTTAACCTTTTTTGCTAAAATCTCAAATTTGTGAACATCTATCCTTTTAGTCTTTGGTTTTGATAGAGGATTCTCTAAAATTGGAGTAGTAGATTTCTTAGTAGACATAACATTACCTCCTAAAATAACTATACATATCATAATCTGTGAAAAAAATTATGACAAGATAGCAGATTAGAGGAGGACGAAGATGTTGCCGTCTAAATCTTACTTGTAGTAAAAGATTTATTTGTAAATATCTCCTCTATGACCAACAGTTTTAATGGAAATAATTTCCCGTTCAAAATCAACGCTATAGATTATTCTAATTGGAGGAATTTTTACTCTGTAAGATCCTGCGTATTCGCCAGACATCTTCTCTCCCAAAAAAGGATTAGCAACTAAGACATCTATTGACACCGAAACCTTATCTAAAAATCTTTTGTCTAACCTTTTAAGATCTTTTTTTGCGCGATTTGATAGTTTTATTTGAAACATCCAGACCTAGTTCTTTTTTAACATCTTCCCAATCTACTACACGTCCGGCTTTTATGTCTGCTTCACCTTCTTTAATTCCTTCAACCAGTTCTGGATCAGACATAACATCTAGTGTTGCTTCCCAAGAAGCTAATTCTTCCGGAGAAACGAGAACTGCCTTTGTTTCACCTTTATTAGTAATTGCCACCGATTTACCAGATAGAGCTACTTTATCAATGAGATCGTATAAATTGGCGCGAGCTTGGGTTGCAGAAACTGTAATCATATAAAGCTATTGTACGCTTTTCCGTACGCTCTGTCAAAATTATATTTCTATGGAGCAAGGCGGTTTAAGATTCTGCCAAGAAGAGAATCAGTGCTTTCAACAACTTCCCCATTTTCAGCAGAAACAAAAGCTTCCACTCCGGTTTTGATCGGGATAAAACCTAGCAGTTTGTGAGTTTTATTCCCCTTAACTTTATAAACCAGCACCCCATTTTTAGTTTCCAAGTTTACCAAATCCGGAATACTTGCCAAATCATTATTTACTTTCTCACCCACCACATCAGTCATAACTTTTGAGGCCAGCATGTTATCAATTGCCTGCTGTGGTAAAACTGTTACCACCTTAGATCCTGCCGGAGTTGTGACAGTTAGTTGTCCTGTGGTTGAGTCAACAGAGATAGGGAAGTTTGACAAAGCCCCAACTCTTTTATTTACCAAGGCTGTCTGACCTCCAGATGTGGCTATATTAAAATCTTCCTTTTCCATCATCATTGCATTTTTGGAAACATCTGCTTTGGCTAGATATACTCCAGCCACAGAAGATTTGCCGTTATTATAATTTCTGCTAACCGGTATCAAAGCAGAAACAAACAGACCGGCAATTGCGAGAATTCCCAATAAATGAATAAAACCTGATTCTTTTTGAGAGGACATAACTTAAGCTTAGAAGGTATGGTTTACTTTGTCAAATTTAATGCTCAACACGGCCGGTGAAGCCTGAAGATTCAACTATTTTGGCAGTAATTTGGGCCGGCACCGGTTCATAATGATCTGCTTCCATGTAATAAGTGGCTCTGCCCTGAGACATAGATCTTATGGCTGTGGCATAGCCATGCATTTCAGCTAAAGGCACAAAGGCTAAAACAACTCTGGCTTTATTAACTGTTTCAGATGAAACAATCTGGGCTCTTTTGGAAGATAAATCTCCAATAATTTCTCCTAAAAACTCCTCCGGGGTGGTTACTTCCACCTTCATAATAGGCTCAAGCAGAATCATGGCAGCGCCCTTGGCTGCCTCAGATAGACCCAAAGATGCAGCAATTTTAAAAGCTATTTCAGATGAGTCAACATCATGGAAAGACCCATCATAAACTGTAACTTTAATATCAGTGACCGGGTATCCTGCTAAAATTCCAGTGTCTTCTTTCTCAATAACACCTTTTTCAATTGGAGAAATAAACTCCCTGGGAATTGCTCCACCAACCACTGCTGATTCAAATTCCCTGCCTTGTCCTCTTGGTAGAGGTTCAATTCTAAGCAAGCAGTGCCCATATTGTCCCCTGCCTCCTGTTTGTCTAATATATTTACCCTCACCTTTTGCTTCTTTGGTAATGGTCTCTTTGTAAGCTACCTGTGGTTGACCAACATTTGCTTCAACCTTAAACTCACGTTTCATCCTATCAACCAAAATCTCAAGCTGCAACTCTCCCATTCCGGCAATAATTGTCTGCTCTGTTTCCGGATCTGACTTAACTCTAAAAGTGGGGTCTTCCTCAGCCAGTCTTTGCAAGGCATAACCCAGCTTTTCCTGATCTGATTTGGTTTTTGGCTCAATTGCCAAAGATATAACCGGCTCCGGAAAGGAAATAGATTCCAAAATTATGGGTGAGGTCTCATCACACAAAGTATTTCCGGTGATTGTATCTTTAAGCCCAACTGCTGCCACAATCTCTCCTGCATATGCTTCCTCAATTTCTTCCCGGTCATTGGCATGCATTAAAAGCAGTCTGCCAACCCGTTCTTTAATCTGCTTAGTAGCATTATAAATATAACTGCCGGATTTTAGAGTTCCTGAATAAATTCTGATAAAGGTTAATTTTCCAACATGAGGATCAACCTGAATTTTAAAAGCCAAAGCACCCAAGGGTGCAGAGGCTTCTGCTAATCTAGTTTCCTCTTCATTAGTTGTTGGATTAATCCCGGTAAACTCCGGAATATCCTGTGGGGAGGGTAAATATTCCACCACACAGTCAAGCATTGGCTGGACACCTTTATTTCGCAAACTGGATCCTGCCAAGACCGGAACGATCTTATTGGCTATAACAGCTTTTCTAAGAGCAGCTTTTAACTCTTCAACTGAGATTTCCACACCTTCCAGATATTTCTCCATCAAAATATCATCTGATCCGGCAATCTCTTCTACCAATTTTTCCCGGTATTTTTCTACATCCGAGACCATGTCCGATGGTATATCAATCTGATGGAATTTTGCTCCTGTATCATCACCTTCCCAGATATAGGCTGTTTTGGTCAGTAGATCTACCACTCCTTTAAAGTCATTTTCTTTGCCTATTGGCAAATTGTAAGCCAGCGCATTTGCACCCAGTCTATCTCTGGCAGATTGGATTGTGCCATGAAAATCAGCTCCCACCACATCCATTTTGTTGGAAAAAGCAATTAAGGGAACTTTATATTTATTTGCCTGTCTCCAGACTGTCTCTGTTTGGGATTGCACTCCTGATGACGAATCCAAAACAATCACTCCGCCATCCAATACCCTAAGGGATCTTTCCACCTCAGCTGTAAAATCAACGTGCCCCGGGGTATCAATTAAATTAATTCTGGTTTCTATATCTTTAAAAGGTCCGCTCTTTGGAATCCAAAAAGTAGTAATGGCAGCTGAGACAATGGTAATACCTCGCTCACGTTCCTGCTCCATCCAGTCTGTGGTGGTTGTTCCCTCATCAATATCACCTATCTTGTAGGTTTTACCTGTGTAAAAAAGGATCCTCTCTGTAGTGGTGGTTTTACCGGCATCAATATGGGCAATAATACCGATGTTTCTGATTCTATCAAGAGGAAAATCACGCTTGGTTTTTAAATCAGCCATTACTTGCCTGCCTCCAAGCCTTTAATTATCTTTTTAACTTCCTCAATCCTGACTCTGGTTGTCACAGCATCCTCAATAGCCATGGTATAAGCTGCATTTTCAGATAAATCTCCTTCTTGGGCAGCAACACCTTTTTTAAGATAAATAGCTTCCAGATCTTTTTCCAGCTGAACCAAATTATCCTTCCACATCTTCAGTTTTTCCTGTCTTAATTTATTGTCCATATTTATATATTACTGGAATTACTTTACCATCTGAAGTGGGCAAAGGCACGGTTAGCATTAGCCACTTTTTGCATATCTTCTTTTTTCTTAATTGCTGATCCTGCGTTATTAGCTGCATCCATTATCTCAGCTGCCAGTTTTTTACCAAATCCATGAAAAGTGGAATTTGATCTTGATTTTGCTCCGGCAATTAACCACCTGATGGCCAAAGCTTCTTTTCTATCTCCTCTAACTTCAACCGGCACCTGATATGAAGCTCCACCAACTCTTCTTGGCCTAACTTCCATTTTTGGAGCCACATTAGTAATAGCTGTTTCAAAAACTGCAAGCGGATCTTGTTTTGTAGAAGCCTTGATTTCATCCAGCGCTTTATAAACCACTGCCTGTGAGGTAGATTTTTTACCATCATGCATGACTTTATTAATAAAACGGGATAGCAATCTTGATCCATAAATTGGATCCAGCGGCAATATTCGATTTGGGGCTTTTTTGCTTCTCATATATTTTTAAGCTGGCAGAGCTGATTCCACTGGAGCTGCAACTGGAGCAGCTTTGGCAATTGGTCCTCCTCCACCTGATTTTGTGCCATAGATTGATCTGGCTTGTTTTCTACCCTGCACTCCTGCTAAATCATATTTTCCTCTGACTAAATGATACTTAACTCCTGGTAAATCCTTTACCCTTCCACCTCTAACTAACACAATTCCATGCTCAGCTAGCGAGTGTCCTTCGCCCTGAATATAGGCTGTAACTTCAGCTCTGTTGGAAAGTCTTACTCTGGCCACTTTACGCAAGGCTGAATTAGGTTTTTTTGGAGTCATTGTTTTAACCAGAATCACCACTCCCCGCTTTTGCGGATTATATTCCTGGGTGTATTTCCTGTCTTTAGCATTAAAGCTACGTCTTAGAGCAGTTGCTTTGATCTTTTTAACAATTACTTTTCTGCCATGTCTTACTAATTGATTAATGGTTGGCATATTTAACCTTCTATTCTTGCTCTTTCCTCAGAAGTGGGAATCAGCCTGCCAATTATAACATTTTCTTTAAGCCCGATTAATTTATCTGATTTTCCCTGGATTGCAGCATCAGATAATATGGATGTAGTTTCCTGGAATGAAGCAGCTGACAGGAAGCTTTCTGTTTGAAGCGAAGCTCTGGTTATACCTAATATGACCACCTCTGCTGTTGATGGCTCACCACCACCTGCTAAAACTCTTTTATTTTCATCTTCAAATCTTAACTGATCTACAATTTCACCCGGCAAAAGGTTGGTATCACCTTGAGATTCAATTCTTACCTTATCAGACATTTTTCTGACAATAACTTCAAAGTGTTTTTCATTAATAGGCACACCTTGTGATTCATAAACCCCTCTTACCTCATCAACAATATATCTTTGTGCAGCTTTTAGCCCCTGAATTCTAAGGATTTCTTTAACATCCATATGACCTGAGGCTAAAATAGATCCGGCATCAATTAACTGTCCTTCCTCAACCAAAAGAGTTGAAGTTGCCGGAATAATATATTCTCTTTCTTCATGTGGCTTAGAAGTGGTTCTAACTCTGACTCTAACTCCAAGTCCGCCTTCCACAATTGAAACCTTACCGGCAATTTCTGAAATAGGAGAAACTATTTTTGGCGTTCTGGCCTCGTATAACTCCTCCACCCTTGGCAAACCTTGAGTAATATCAAGTCCCACAATACCTCCGGTATGGAATGTTCTCATAGTTAGCTGAGTTCCAGGCTCACCAATAGCTTGTGCTGCCACCACTCCAACAGGAGTTCCAATGCCAACTAATTCTCTTGTTGTTAAATCATAACCATAACAAAGTTTACAAATTCCATATTTTGCGCCGCAAGTTAGGGGAGACCTTGCTATGACAATTTGTACTCCATTCTTTAGAATCTCCTGAATATTTTCTTCTATCATAATAATTCCAGCTTTAACTATTACTTTTCTAGTTTTTGGATCTTTAATATCTTCCAAAACAACTCTTCCCAATAATTTTTCTCTGGCATTGTTAAAATTACTTTTTGAAATATCATAATCCAACCCTTTGGTAGTATGACAATCATCCATTCTAATAATGACATCATGAGCTACATCAACCAATCTTCTGGTTAAATATCCGGCATCAGCAGTTTTCAAAGCTTTATCAGCCACACCTTTTCTAGCACCCCTAGCTGAGGTAAAGTATTCAAAAACAGACAAACCCTGTCTATAATTGGATTTGGTAGGTAACTCCACAATTTTTCCTGTTGGATCAGTTGATAATCCTCTCATGGCTGAGAGTTGCTTTGCCTGATCTCTTGAACCACGAGCTCCTGCTTCTACCATCATTCTTATTGGATTCTCGGTTCCCAAAAAGTCCCAGGTAGCACTGGCTAAATCTTCGGTTATCTTAATCCAAACCATTTGACCAAGCTGAGATTTTTCTTGTGGAGTAATTAAACCTTTAGCTACGTTGGCTTCAATTTTCTCAATTTCTCTCTCTGCTTCATCTAGATATTTTTGCTTATCAGGCACCACTTTAGCATCAAAAAGAGAAATAGAAATGCCGGCAATTGTGGCGCCCCAAAAACCTATTCCTTTAATGTTATCTATAACATCAGATACAGCATCCCTGTCTAGAGTTTCCATGGCTTTAAGAATAATATCTCTGATAGTAAATCCTTTAACAGCCTGATTCATAAATCTCATGTGAGGGGGCAGCACTTCATTAAACATGATTCTACCAACAGATGTTTCCAAATCTGCTTTTTCAATTCTAACTTTAACTTTTTCCTGCAACTTAACCTTACCTAAACTGTAAGCTCTAATAGCATCTTCTTTTGAAGTAAAAAACTTCAACTTTCCATCTTTTGGCTCATACATTAAAGTGATGTAATAACAACCTAACGCCATTTCCCTGTTTGGCACAGTAATAGGTTGGGCATTAGCAGGTCCAAAGATATTTTCTTTAGCCATCATTAAGGTTTTTGCTTCTTCCTGGGCTTTAGTTGAAAGAGGCACATGGACAGCCATTTGATCTCCGTCAAAATCAGCATTAAATCCTGCACAAACACAAGGATGAACCTGAATTGCATTACCATCAACCAGCTTTGGGAAGAAAGCTTGAATACCCAGTCTATGAAGAGTTGGTGCACGGTTTATTAAAATCGGGTGGTCTTCGATAATCTCTTCTAAAATATCCCAAACCTCAGAGGGACGGGTTTCCAGAACATTCTTTGCCCCTTTAACATTTGAAGATAAACCGCGAGATATCATCTCCCGCAGGACAAACGGCTTAAACATTTCCAAAGCCATTTCTTTTGGTAATCCCACCTGATTTAACCTTAATTTTGGACCAACTACAATAACCGATCTTCCTGAATAATCAACCCTTTTACCTAGTAAGTTTTGCCTGAATCTTCCCTGTTTTCCGCGCAGCATGTCTGAGAGTGATCTTAAAATATGGGTTGTGACTGGCCCGCCACGTCTGGATGATCTGGAAGACGCATCAATCAGCGAATCAACAGCCTCCTGAAGCATTCTTTTTTCATTTCTTAAAATAATCTCAGGAGCACCAAGGTTAATAAGTCTGTTTAATCTATTATTTCTATTTATTACTCTTCTGTATAAATCATTTAAATCAGATGTAGCAAATCTTCCCCCGGGAAGTTGAACCATAGGACGAAGATCAGGAGGAAGTACCGGCAATACTCTTAAAATTAACCATTCTGATAAAATCCCTGCTCCTCTCATACCCTCAACGATTCTCAGTCTTTTGGTTGCTTTAATATGTTTTTGGCCTGTTGATTTTCTAACCTCATCCCGCAAATTTGCAGATAATTTATCTAAATCTATCTTTTGTAATACTTCCAAAAGAGCCTCTGCCCCCATACCAACTGTGGCAAATTCAGATACACCATATTCTGACAGCTTGTAATATTCTTCCTCGGATAAAAGTTTTAAGGGCATAACAGATTTAACCAAATCAGAAACAGCTTTAAATATTCCTTCAATTTGACCGATTTCAACCATCAGATTATCTCTTAGCTTTTGAATTTCATGTCTATTTTTAAGTTCCAACTCTTGTGATTCCAGCTCAAATTTCTCTTTTTCCACTTTTTTCTTAAGCTCTAAAACTTGCTTTTTAAGTAAGCTTTCTAAATCTTCAACATTTTTATCAAGAGCTTTTTTTGACTCCTCTATTTTTGCTGCCAAATCTTTTTCTAGCTTTTCCAAAGCAGCAGTTTTACCATCAGGATCAATCGAAGTAACCAGGTATGAGGCAAAATAAACAACTGCTTCCAAATTCTTAGGAGATATATCCAAGATTAAGGATAATTTGCTTGGAGCGCCTTTAACAAACCAGGAATGTGCAACAGGGGAGGCTAAGCTAATATGACCCATTCTCTCACGTCTTACTTTAGATTGGGTAACTTCCACTCCACACTTATCACAAATTACACCGCGGTAGCGAATTCTTTTGTATTTTCCGCAATAACATTCATAATCTTTTGTGGGACCAAAAATATTCTCTGAGAAAAGCCCGTCTTTTTCAGCTTTTAGCGTTCTATAATTTATAGTTTCAGGCTTGGTAACTTCACCAAAGCTCCATGATCTAATCGCATCAGGAGATGCAACTGTTAACCTTAAACTTTCAAAATCCAACAGATCATTCATATTTTTATTATGCAGCCTCCTTCTCGTCAACTATTTCAAACGGACTCTTTTCTGCTTTGATCTCTTCATCAGTAGCGGTTTCTGTCATACCAAGTGCCTGTTCCAGTTGGGCAACCTTCTGTATCATTTCCGGCTTTTCTTCTACCTCTGGAGCAGCCACGATTTTAGCACCCAATGTTTCAACTTGCAGACCCAGAGCTTGCAGTTCTTTAACCAAAACCTTGAAAGATTCCGGAATCAAAGCTTGTGGAATCTCAATACCTTTAACTATTGCCTCAAAAGCTTTAGCCCTTCCCACCACATCATCGGATTTTATTGTCAACATCTCCTGCAAAATATGAGCTGCGCCATATGCCTCAAGCGCCCAAACTTCCATCTCTCCCAATCTTTGTCCGCCCATTTGTGCTTTACCCCCAAGAGGTTGTTGCGTAACAAGTGAGTAGGGACCGGTTGATCTGGCGTGAATTTTTTCCTCAACCATATGAATCAGTTTTAGAATATAGTTTCTTCCAACCACTATTGTATTTTCAAAAGCTTCACCGGATCTTCCGTCAATCAGCTTTACCTTACCATCTACTGGTAATCCTGCCTTTTTAAGTTCAGAAATTAATAAATCCTCAGAAATTCTCTCAAAAACTGGCGCAGCAATATTATAACCTAGCTTTTTAGCGGCAAATCCCCAGTGAGTTTCTAAAAGCTGTCCCAAATTCATACGGGATAGTACTGACAAAGGAGATATAATAATATCTATCGGTGTGCCATCTTCCAAATGAGGCATATCTGCAACCGGTAAAATCCTTGAAATTACTCCTTTATTTCCATGTCTTCCAGCCAGCTTATCACCCTCAGTGACTTTTCTCATTTGGGCCACCTTGACCTTAATCCTCATCAAAGTCCCTGTATCCAGCTCATCCCCATCTTCACGGGATAAAATCTGAATTCCAATAACTGTTCCCCGCTCACCATGTGGAATTCGAAGAGATGTATCACGAACTTCTTTGGCTTTTTCTCCAAAAATGGCTCTAAGTAATCTCTCCTCTGCAGTTAGCTCTGTTTCACCTTTTGGCTGAACTTTGCCAACCAAAATATCATTTGGTCCAACTTCAGCTCCAATTCTGATAATTCCCTTATCATCTAAATTTGCCAGTGCATCCTCAGATACATTTGGAATATCCCGGGTTAGCTCCTCTGGTCCCAGTTTTGTTTCAACAACATCCACCTCGTATTCTTCAATATGAATTGAAGTCAGTAAGTCTTCTTTGACTAATTTATCTGAAATAACTATCGCATCCTCATAACCTAATCCCTCAAAACTCATATAAGCAATTAAAAGATTTTGTCCCAGCGCTAACTCTCCATTTTCAGTAGCTGCTCCATCAATCAAAAGATCACCTTTTTTCACTTTTGTTCCAACTGATACAGCTGGTTTTTGAGAATAACAGGTTCCCTGAGGTGAATGAACAAACTTCTTAATCTCATATTTTATTTCTTCTTTCTTACCCTTGAGGGTAAGTTTTTTACCATCAACTTGAGTTATTAGCCCATCTTCGCTTGCACGAACTATCCTGCCCATATTATCTGCCACAATCCTTTCCATCCCTGTTCCCACAATCGGGGCATGTGGAATAAGTAACGGTACTGCCTGACATTGCATTTGAGTTCCCATTAAAGCCCGATTTGCATCATCATTTGCTAAAAAAGGAATAAGTGAGGCTGAAATTCCAAAAATTTGCTGAGGTGAAATATCAATTAATCTTACCATCTTTGCTTCACCTTCATAAAAGTTTCCCTGATACCTTAGCGGTACTCTTTCATCTTCAATAAATCCTTTGTCAGACACATTCACTGTTGCCTCTGTAACATGATAATCCTCTTCGTCGTCTGCTGAAATATACATAATATCATCAGAAATCTTTGGTTTGCCTTTTTCCAAAGATACTCTTCTATATGGAGTTTCTAAAAATCCATATTCGTTAATACGGGCATAAAGCGCCAGGTAAGTCACCAGTCCAATATTTTGTCCCTCAGGAGACCGGATCGGATCAATTCTTCCGTATTGTGAATGATTAATATCCCGGACAGAAAAGCTGGCACGATCTCTTGTTATACCGCCTGCCCCCATAACAGAAAGCCGCCTTAAATGATCCAACTCAGAAAGTGGATTAACCTGATCTAAAATTGATGAGAGTTGAGATGAGCGGAAAAATTCATTGATAGCTGCAATTACAGGTTTTGCATTAATTAATCCTCCTGGTGATACTTCCTGATCAGCAGTTGTTAAACTCATCCTTTCTTTAATAATTCGCTCAAGTCTTAAAACTCCAATCCTGAAAGCATTTTGCTGAACTAACTCTCCGGCACATCTGACACGTCTATTTGCCAAATGATCAATATCATCTACTTTGCCTTCCCTGTTTGTAAGCTTAATAAGATACTTAAGAGTTGCAATAATATCTGTTTTTTTTAAGATCCAATTTTCTTCCGTATTTGATACATCCAAACCTAGCTTTTTATTTATCTTAAATCTGCCTACCTTTGTTAGATTATAGCGTCTGCTATTAAAAAACATTCCTTCTAAAAGAGCTTTTGCATTTTCTAACACAACAGGATCTCCTGGCCTCATTTTTCTAAATATTTCCAAAAGAGCCTCATCAGTATTAGTTGTCGGGTCTTTAGCTAACGTTAAGTCAATCAATTTTTCCTCACCAGAATCTACATCACTAAATTGTTCTCTAATTTCTTCATTTTCCGAAAATCCAATAGCCCGAAGTAAAGTTGTCACAGCAAATTTTCTTCTTCGATCAATTTTGGCAGTTAAAACACCAGTCCTGGAAACTGAAAACTCAAGCCATGAACCTCTATATGGCCTAACTTCAGCAGAATATAATCTTTTTCCTGTTATCGGATCATCTGCTGCAGAAAAAAAGACCCCTGGGGATCTTACTAATTGGTTAATAATAACCCTTTCAACTCCATTAACAATAAAAGTTCCTTTTTCTGTCATTTGAGGAATATCCCCCAAGAAAACCTCCTGTGTGCTCCTGTTGCCAGTCTGTTTATTTGTTAAAATTGCTTCAATTTTTAAAGGGGCGTCATATGTGACGCCTTTTTCTCTTGCTATCTCAGCTGTATATTTAGATTTGCCAAAATGAAACTGGCCCAGTTCCAGGAGCCAGTTTTTCTGAGTAAAGTCCTCAACAGGTGTAATTTCAGTGAGAACTTCTTTAATGCCCTCTAATAAAAACCATTTATAAGAATCAAGTTGGATTTGGATCAAATTAAGTTCAGGAACTTGAGATGGAGTCTTGCTCCAAAATTTTCGGTTTGTATTTTGTTGTAAATTAAGGTTCGCTGGCATTAGTAGATGGCCTCAGTCAACAAAAGGAAGCATACGTACCCGTACGCCTCCAATTTATTTATTCGATTGACCTTAATTTACCACAATTTATATTGCCTTGTCAATACCTCGTCTTTTTTCATTTGCTCTACTAACTCCTCAGAAGAAACAAACTTTTTATTGCCTCTGATTTTCTTAATCAGCTCCACAGAAATCCATTTATCATAAATATTTTGATTAAAATCTAAAATATAGATTTCAGCTTTATAATTTTTTTCATTAAAAGTTTTGGCAACTCCTATAAAAGTTATTGATTTGAATTCTTTCCCCTCAAGTTTAGTTTTAGAAATATAAATCCCCTCGGGAATATTTTTATGCAAGTTTACATTAGCTGTTGGAAAACCTAAACTTTTTCCTCTTTTACTATGTGTTCTCACCTTCCCCCAGAATCTATACATGTATTATTTCTTTAAAGCTTCTAAGAATTGTTCTTCAGAAAAACCAAAACTTTTTACTTCTTTTAAAATTTTATTTCTTAGATCTTCATAAATTTCTTTGGTATGAGGAATGATTACAAAGTTTTTTTGACCTGGTTGTATTTTTATTCCAATCGGACTTTTTGCTTTGTAGTGTCCGCCTTTACCTTTAGATCTATCAATTGTAAAACCTAGATTTTTAAGGGCTTTTTCTAAATCTTTAGAAGAGAATGCAGGAATATTAGGCATTATGCAGCAAAGAATAAATCAAAATTAGTAGGGGCTGCTGGTCTTAAATTTGTTATATGTTTAGTTTCTTGAATATAGACCACTTTGCTGGCATTTCTTCTGGGTACATCAAAATAGGTTAGTATTGCATCAGTTACATTTTCATGAAGCTTTGATAAATCCTCAATTTGAGTAAAACATCCAGGTAAATCAGGAAATTCCACGACATATCCTCCTTCTTTAACTTTACGGAGGCTAACTTCAACCTTTTTGGGAAGATGGTATTTTTGCGAAATATTTTTCATAAAGAAATTATAACTCTATTAAGGATAATTTGCCACATTTTGATTATGTTCTTCTAAGGTTTTTGCATAATAGGAATTTCCTTTGGAATCATGATAATAATATAAATATGGAGTTGAAGGATCTGCATTAGCAACAGCAGTTAAGGATGCTAGCCCTGGATTACAAATTGGGGCGGGTGGGAAACCCGAATGAATATAGGTATTATAAGGCGAATCTATTTTTAGATCTTCACGGGTGAGTTGTTTTTTCCACCAGGATTTCTCATTCGCCTGGTATCCCAGGGCATACTGAATTGTAGCATCGGCATTTAAGCCCATGCCAATTTTAAATCTTTTCAAAAGAATAGAGGCAACTTGTTTTCTCACATCATCAGATCTTGCTTCCCGCTCCACAATTGAGGCCAATATCACTCCCTGATCTTCTGTTAATCCTAAAGCTTTAATTTTACTTTTTAGCTCATCAGAATATTTAAGGTCAAAAGTACTTTTAAGTCTTTGTGCAACTTGCGAAGCTGTATAATCTTTGGGGAATAGATAAGTATCAGGAAACATATAACCTTCTTTGGCATATTTTAAGAATTCATCACCCAGCTTTTGTGCCATTTCTTCTACTCTCCAACCCTCAATTAGTGTTACCCAATTATCCAGCGGCTCCGAAGTTAGCATATTTAAAATTTCCCTGGAAGTCATTGATGGAGAAAGCCTGAAAGTACCTGGCTGAATTTTACTACCCAACCCTGATTGTTTGGCAAAAATAGTAAATGCAAAAGTATTTTTAATAAGTTTTGCTTCTTTTAAATCATCAGTGACTTGAGAAAACCCTTCACCCTTATCAACAACAAAAACTATGCTGGATTTGTCATTTGAAACAGTAGAAAGCTCAGAATTAATCCAAAACTTAAATCCAAAAAATAAAATAATAACTAGAAATATTACCCAAATTATTCTTTTATTGCGAAGCAACAAGCTCGTCTTATATTTTTTCATCTAAATAATTCTGCAAAATAATGCCGGCAGAATATGCATCATTTATTCTCCTTTTCTTTTTTGGAATATTTAATTCTAACATCTCTCTTTTGGCGTTTTGTGTAGATAATGTTTCATCTGCTTCAATTATATCTACACCGGATTCTCTTAATTTTTTAATTGCTTTTTTTACTATTTTTCCCATTTTACCTTCCGGTAAACCAATTACTAGTCTGTCAAAACCCTCTGCTTCTTTTTTAATTTTATCCAAAAGATTTAAAAAATTGGTCCCTTCAATTGTTTTTAATGGAGAAGCCAACTCACCTTCGGAAACAGCCAGTCCAACTCTTTTCATTCCAAAATCTATTCCTAAATATTTCATTCACAGTATTTTACCTAAAACAACCAGCCTTTTAAAGTTTAAGCCTGGTGGAACACAGGTCATTAAAGAAACATATCTGCCTTGCTCTTCCGGAGCATTAATAACAGAAAGATCATTTGGACTCACCACTTTAAACCCGGTAACTTCATAAACAAATTTAGAACCCGGGGTTTCCAGAATAATCTGATCACCTTTTTTTAAATCAGGCAGTTTAGAAAATACAGCTTCTTTTAAGGAAAAAACTTGGCTTAAGGCAGAATGTCCGGAAATAAACAGATTTCCTTTTTCACCAGGCAGAGCAGATCCGGGCAATTGAGCTAAACTTTTTGATATATCATTGCTGTCAACCAATACATCTACTTTTTCTATCTTAAGTCTGGGGATAGATAAACTAAACTTAGTATAGTTAGGTTGAGTCTCTCTTTTTAAACTGGATACAAACTCAGGAAAGTTATCTTTATTATTAACAGAAACCCCCAAGATAGAAGCTTCGTTGCTATTCTGTGGGGTGATTAAATTACTTTCTAAATTTTGCCCAATTTGCCAAATCTCAAAAGAAATAATTGGCGCAACAACCTGTATCAATAAAAACATCCCGATTGCTAAAAACCCCAGAGCTAAAACTTTGGCCGGAGATTTTACTAAAACACTGATCATTTTAGTCCCACCTCAACTGTAATATTTTTTGTTAAAAATGGAAGCCTTTGCAAAAATGCAGGTAATTTAGGGATAATGCTGATATCAGAACCTAAAACATTATCCATTCCCCTTATCTGATCCAGGGCTCCTGAAACTGACTTTCCTTTTATATCATTTTTGACTTTTTCTGTATCAATTTTAGGTAATAGTTTGGCTTTAAACTTTGCAAGAAAAACTATTTTCCCGCTTTTGTCTACGCTGGACACATCAGCCTGTGTTTCAGTATTAGATAAATCAAGCATAAACTCATCAGGCACTTGAGTTGTCACCAGTTTTGAAACTATCAACCTTAGATCTGAATCATTATAGGCAGTACCTGTATATTTTGCGCTCATGTTCAGGGAAAATTCAGATGCCTGATCATTAATATTCTTACTATAACTTTTACTTATAATTTGCTCGGACAATGCTTCCTGTAAAATTTTCTTTCCGGCAAGTTTTTCTTGCAGTTTCTGTTGCGCTTGCAACCTTAAATCAGATGAGACTTTTGCCAATAATCTTTTTTGATCATCAGATGAAACAACTGTTACCTGTTTGCTTGTTCCACCTGAGAAATTCCCTTCAGCTTTAGCAGACACTTGCGAAGAAGAATAGCCACTGACAGTTAATTCTGAAGCGGATGCCAAATTGCCATCTGCACCAATTGAAGAAGCATTCACTTGAGCATTAGTTTTACCAAAAGTAATTCCAGAATCCAAAGCAGACTGAGAAGCTATAGATATAGATGTATCTAGGGTAAATTTTTGACTTCCAGAACTAAGTATTGTTCCTTTGCTGAAGGATACACTATCAGATGTTTTATTATAGATCACAACTGTCCCTTTGGCAGCATCCCCAACTTCCCGCCTACCAGAAGCGCTATCTTTCCCGGAACCTGAAACTTGCGTTTCAACTATCTGGCCGGGGATTATTTTGGCGTCTTCATCAACTTTCTTTTGGTTAGGATCAGCAATGACCTGAGCATCTTTTTCCAAGATTTTAGGCTCTACAAAAATCTTGACATCAGCTTTTGGTATAAAAACTAATGCTGCTAAAATGAATAAAATTATAGCTATTACTCCCAATAAAATTGGTGATTTAACTAATCTTTTCGGAAGAAACTTTTTCAAATTAAATTTATCTTTAGAGACAACTTCATCTTCAAAATCCGGAGCTTCCAAAAGGTTTGACTCCTCATCAGCTAAAATAGGTTCTTTTTTATCTTCTTCCTCTGGTTGCTTTGAAACATCACCCACCATAAAGCCAAAATTACCTCCTACTTCTATCTCTTCTTTTTTCTCTTTCGGCTCCGATTCTTCCTCATCTATTATTACAGGTTTCCCGGCTTGTTTTTCTAGAGGTTTATCTGTGTAGGAAACATCTGCATTTAATTCTGATGCACCTGCTAAACAAACGCTTTTTATTTCAATCCCTTCCCCCAAAATATCTATTTTCGGAAAGTGTAAAAAAGATAACTTGCTCATCCAGTTGTAGGATAAAAGCTGGCTTTTTAATTTCTCTAAATTAGACTTTGAATCATAAATTAAAATTTTAGAAGGAAGGGTTTCAACAGAACTAAATGTGAGCAATGCTTTTTCCAGATCCACCCCGGAATTTTCACCTTTTTGTATAACCTTTACCCCATCTAACTTTCCGGCCCTTACAACAGTTGTTGTGATATGATTTTCCTCAAATCCTGCCAGAATTGCAGTTGTTGGGACACCTTCCAGTTTTTCCAGAAAATTAACCAGTGCATTAGCAACTGCAACATATGCCATTGGGGTAAGTTCTAAATTTTTAACCAAACTTCTTAAGATTTTTAAATATTCATCTTTTAGACTGTCATCTGAAAGCCAATGGCTTGGTACACCAAAAAGGATTTTTTGAGGTTCAACTTCCCTAATGCCTAAAACTGCATCCAAAAGTTTATCAGCAACAGGAGCTAGCTCCTCTAACGAGGAGTAAGAATCCGAAGCTGTATCCAGAATCTTAAGATTTTTTCCATCAATAGTCCAAAGAGCAGCTGTTAACTTCTCGTTACCAATATTTAAAGCAAAATAATACTCTTGCTCCACATCCTTTTTTGCAAAAGGCAATCGGGCAGAGAGTTTGTCTATAAAACTCATAGAGAGATAAATTTATCTTAACATAACAAAGCTTATTCTGTCATGCAATCTGAGCGCGTATTCTTCTGATTCCTGAGGAAATTGCTTCTTCTTTGGTAATTTTAATTTTGCCAATCACTCCGGTGTGTTCAACATGAGGACCGCCACAAAATTCTAGCGAGTAATAACCACCTCTATCAGGCCCTATACCATAAAGACTAACCTTGTCTGCATATTTTTCATTAAATAAACCAATCGCATTCATTCTTTTTGCCTCATCTAGACTAACAATCATATGATCCACCTTTAAATCTTCTTGTATTTTTTTATTTATTATTTCCTCAGTTTTTTTAATTTCTTCATCAGTCATTTTTTCATCATAAGAAAAATCAAACCTTAATCGCTCACTCGTTATGTTTGAACCTTTTTGAAAAACGCTTGGCCCTAAAACATCCCGCAAAGCCTGGTGTAAAAGATGTGTGGCAGTGTGGTATTTAGTGACTACTTCACTGTGATCTGCCAATCCCCCTTTAAACATCCCTGCAGATTGTGTTCTTGAAAGTTCCCTGTGTTTTTCAAATTCTGCCCTAAATTGCTCACGATCCACCTGCTGACCTTTTTCTTTAAACAGTTCTTCAGTTAACTCTACAGGGAATCCATAAGTTTGGTATAAATCAAAGGCAATTTTTCCATCTATTTTTTCTATTTTCTCAACTTCTTTTAAACCATGGTCCAGTGTTTTAGAAAACCGGTCAATTTCTTCTTTAATGACTTCTTTATTCACCTTAGTTAACTCTGATAATTTATCTAAATCACTTCCAAGCTGTTTCATTTTTACAGCCGAACGTCTGAGCAATCTTCTTAAGATATAACCTTGTAATTTATTTGAAGGCCTTACTCCATCAGCTATTAAAGCCACAGCTGCTCTCATGTGATCAGCAATAATTCTCATTTCATGAGAATTATCCGAATACTGATTGCCTGTAAATTCCTGAAGCAACTGAATTGTATTTTGGTAAATATCAATCTTAAAAATATCCGGATTATTATTTGAGGCAGCTGTTAGTCTTTCTAACCCTCCCCCAAAATCTACATTTTTTTGGGAAAGTTCCTTTAATTTTCCATCCTTTTTTTGATATTGGATAAAAACAGAATTGCCAATTTCTAAAAACCTGCCGCAATTACAGTTTGGGTGACAATCTTTGCCGTATTTTTCATCATGAGAAATACCAAAATCATAAAATACTTCACTATCTGGTCCGCCAATTTCTCCCTCCGGCATTTTATCTGGAGGGCCACTTCTTGACCACCAGTTTTTTTCTACACCATAAAAATAAATATGGTCATCATTTAATCCCAAACTTTTATATATTTCATATGACTCGTTATCTTTTGGAACTGAATCATTTCCTTCAAAAACAGATACATATAATTTTTCTTTTGGTAGTCCTAATTCTTTAGTTAAAAATTCCCAGAACCATTTTAACTGGTCTGCTTTAAAATAATCACCAAGTGACCAGTTTCCCAACATCTCAAAAAAAGTAGTATGTCTGTTATCTCCCACCTCTTCTATATCTTCTGCCCGGAAACAGGGTTGGGAATTAACCAGTCTTTTCCCTTCAGGGTGCTCTTGGCCTAAAAGATAGGGAACAAGCGGCTGCATGCCGGATGAGGTAAAAAGTGTAGTGGGGTCATTCTCCGGCACTAACTTTGCCGGCGCAATTTCTTTATGTCCTCTCTCCACAAAAAATTTAATAAATTTGTCTCTGATGGTTTTCGAATCCATGAAGGTATTATACCCTAGAGTACCTTTTTATAGAATCTTTTAGGTTTTAGTTTAGAACCTTTTTTAATAAGCCCTGTGACCAAAGATGAGGTTGTCCCAATTGGTTTTTCGATATCCTCTGCCAAATCTTCACCGGTTTTTAAAACTTTATTTAATTTATTTAAAGCTTTTTTTAAATCTCTTAAAATAAAAAATACCTGAATTCCTGTAATGCTTAAAAATATAGATAAAAGTAATATTAAAAATACTAAGGCAATCTGCAGGAAATCCATAGGCTATCAATATACCATACTAGCGTTTTAGAAAAACAGTTCTTTCTATCTTTGTTTCTTTCCCGCTTTTGGAAGTTGAGACAATAACAATACTATTTACATTATCAGATAATTTCATTTCCTGGGAAAATTTCCCGGATGAATCAACCTGGATTTCCTGATTGTTTATTGTCACCTTTGCCTCTGTATCTGTTCTTCCTAAAACTGTCACTTCTGCCTCAGACACACTTTGTTGATCAAGCGGTGCTTGTACTTCCAAAAATGGTGCTCCTACTAAAAATCTATATTCAAACCAAAGGTAGGCAAAAAAAATTATGATTAGAACTAAAATAGTTGAACCTAAGGCTTTGGCCGGGGTTATTTTAAATTTTCTTTTATCTAAAGGGTTGCTGAAAGACTCCAAAATTCTTGGTGGATTTTTCCCTTCAGAAAATTCCCTTCTATAAACTGCCAGGAGCTTTTCCGTATTCAGCCCCAAGAATTTTCCGTAATTCTTGATAAATCCCTGGACAAATGTTTGAGGCGGGAGTTTTTGATATTGACCATCCTCCAAAGCAGATAAAAGTTCTTTTCTAATTTTGGTAGCTTTTTCTATTTCATCAAGAGTATAAAATTTTCTTTCTCTTTCTTCTTTTAAAACTTGTCCAACAGTTCTCATAGTTTAAATTCTCCCTGTCTTAATATTTTTGTTGATCCGTCATTATTTAGTTTAATTAATGTTGAAGGCTTTGAGATAATTTTTCCTTTGTCAATATAACACAAAACATTATTCCCAAAATATTTCTTGACTTCACCAATATCTTCAGCGGGTTTTTCTCCTTCAAAATTTGCAGAAGGTGCAACTAACGGTCCAACTTTTTTTAAAAGTTGCAAAAGCTTTTCATTTTTTGGCATTCTAAATGCCAAACTTTTTTTACCAGAGGGTAAAATTATACTTACAGGATTGGGCCAAATATTTTTTAAAAAATCAATCTGCTTTTTAGTTAGCTCAATATTAAATTGATTCAAATCATTTAAAGAGGAGATTAAAATAATAAAAGGTTTTTTCTTTGATCTTTTTCTTAATTTATAAATTCTTTTAACTGTTTGGGGATTTAGAGCAGAGCCCACTATTCCATAAATAGTATCTGTTGGTATTACAGCTATTCCACCATTGTTTAATACACTTACCAATTTTTCATCCATGGAGAAGATTTTACCCCCTTGATTGTTTTCTTGCCAGAGGAAAATGAATTAAAAATAAAATAGATCCGACTAAAGTAAAAGTGATGGCATTTTTTAAATCATCAATTTTTTGCTGTTTGCTTAAGGCCATATCCTGTTTTAGACAATCCTGTTTTTGTTTTTCTAACTCGCTGGCAGAAGGGGAGGCAGGAGTTGGGGCACCAAATTTATAGGGATATCCCTCGCAACTTCCCTGTGGATAACGCAGAGGATATTTTTCATATTGGGTTATATTAATTCCAAAATTTACCGCATTAAAAATCCCAATCACAATTAAAGCCAACGATGCAGCCGAGATAATATAAAAATAAATAGTAGCAATTGTTTTCCCTGACATAATTAGCTTTCAGTTCCTCCAGCTTGGGAAGCAAAATAGTCATCGGCATTTTTAACTAACACATCTCTGGGTTTTGATCCTTCACCCACTCCTACAATTCCTGCTTCTTCCAGCTCATCTAAAATCCTGGCAGCCCTGGCATAGCCAACTTTTAATCTTCTTTGAAGTAGCGAGGCCGAAGCCCGATCATATTGGCAAACAGTCCTGACAGCTTCTTCAAACAAATCATCCCTTTCTCCTGTATTTCCACCTCTTCCTCCAAACCTTCCCAAAGGCATTTCTGTCACCTCTGCTGTAAACTCAGGAGTAATTCCTGTTGATTTTAAGTATTTAATTAAATTATTAATCTCATCATCCTGCAGAAATACTCCCTGAATACGTATAGGCTTGCTGGCATCAGGAGGCAAAAATAACATATCACCCCTGCCCAGTAATTTTTCAGCACCCGGCCCATCCAAAATAACCCTGGAGTCAATCATAGATGAAACATTAAAAGCAATCCGACAGGGGATGTTTGCCTTAATAAGTCCGGTTATAACATCAACTGATGGCCGCTGGGTTGCTATTACTAAATGAATACCCGTAGCTCTGGCAAGTTGAGCAATCCTGGTGATTGAATCCTCAATTTCAACCGGTGCAAACATCATCAAATCCGCTAGTTCGTCAACAATAATCACAATATAAGGCAGGGCTTGAAATCCTGACATCTCATTATACCCGGTGATATTTCTGACTCCAACTGACTGGAACAGCTTATACCTTCTATCCATTTCAGCCATTGACCACTTCAGAGCTGAGAGGATTTTTTCCGGCTCAGTAATAACAGGGGTCAACAGGTGGGGAATTCCGTTAAAGTTGGTTAGTTCTACTCTTTTCGGATCAATCAATATTAATTTTAACTCATCAGGGGAGTTTCTAAAAAGCAAAGAGGCAATGATTGAATTTAACATCACTGATTTTCCAGAACCCGTTGTTCCGGCAATTAATACATGGGGCATTTTATCCAAATCAACGACCATTGAACGGGATGAAGTATCACGCCCCAAAGCCACAGCCAGCTTTGACTTATGTTTTTGCATTTCATCTGAAGCTAAAACGCCTTTTAAGCCAACTACTTCCAAAGACCTGTTCGGTACCTCAATACCAACTAAGGATTTTCCCGGAATTGGTGCCTCAATCCTGACAGTTCCTGTTGGTGTTGCCAAAGACAGGGCAATATCATGCTGCAGATTGGCAATTTTGGAAATTTTAGTACCGGCTGAAATACGCAGGGCATATTGAGTCACTGCCGGCCCGCCATTCACCTCTGCCACATCTGCCTGTATTCCAAATGAATCCAGAGTTTTTTCTATAATATCTGCACTTTTTTTAATATCACCCCGATCAGCTTGAGAACCAACTTTCTCAGAGAGCAAATTCAAAGTCGGATATTTCCAGACTGCAGACTTTCCAGCCACATTTTGTACCAGCGTATCTGCTAAAATTACCCCTTTTTGAGGCGGGTTAAGTTTTGTAGAAACTGATGGTCTCTCATCAACTCCTGAGACTTTAATAGGAATATTTTTGGCTTCAAAAGTTCGCTTTCTATTAAATAAAGGTTTGATAAGTCCTGAAACAGCGCTAAAAATGACCACAAATATTTTAAATATTTGCTGCAATGAAGTATTAAATAACACCACCAGTCCCACTAAAAATACCAACACTAAGATGGCTCCTGCTCCTGGCGGAGTTACAAATGAGGAAAGCTGTATCCATAAATTTAAGCCAATACTGCCGGCTTGATCTGGTTTTAATCCTCCGGTGATTCCTACTAAAGATATTAAACTTAAAATAAATCCCAACAGAACATTAAGTTGAGCTAGTCTAAATCTGGCTCTGGTTAGGGTAAGGCCAACAAGCGTAAAAAGAATTGGTGACAAAATTTTTGCCCAACCCAAATTTTCAATTAAAAAATCCCTCCAGAAGTTAAGTGTTTGCAAATGAGTAGCAATAGTTACCAAAGACAAAATAGCCAATCCAAAGGCAACCAAAGTCCCGACAGCAGTAATTGTTTTTTGTTTTAATCTTAATTTAGGTAATTTATAAATGGATCTACGTCTTGCCATAAAATTAATTATACCACACTTACTATGGGGTTATACTTCTACTACAACCGGTAAAATAAGCGGTCTCCTTTCTGTTGCTTCATATAAAAATTGCCCCAGCGATTCCTCAATCATTTTTCTTAAAAAATGCCAGTCCACGCTTTTGCGGCTGTGGGTTTCCAAAGTTGTCCTGACAAGTTGCTTTGCCTCATCCAGCAGCTTTGCCGCCATTTCTTCAAAAACAAATCCCCTGGATAATATATCCGGGTCGGCATTTAGCTTTCCGGTGTGCTGATCAACAGACACCACAACTACCACCACTCCCTCCTCACTCATCTTTTGCCTGTCCCGCAAAATCACATGTCCAATGTCCCCAATACCTAATCCATCAACGTAGATATTTTGTACATCGATTGAATCAGCAAGAAGCTTAACTTCATCTTTTTTCATCTCTATGATGCTGCCATCTTCCGCATCAATAATTTGTTTTTTATCATAACCCATATCTTGGACCATTTTAGAAAAAATACTCATATGCCTGAATGTTCCGCCAATAGGCAGGATAAATTTAGGTTTTATTAAATTAATCATAAGTTTTAACTCATCCTGAGCTGCATGCCCGGAAACATGTAAATCCGAAGTAATTGATGAAGCAATCACATCCACTCCAAGACGGGTTAGCGAATCTATCAGCGAATTTTGAGCAGATTCTGTAGAAGGAATCGGGTCTGCAGAAAACATCACACAATCACCCGTCTCTAACTTAACTTGTTTATGTTCTTCATTGGCAGCTCTGGAAAGGGATGACTCAGGCTGACCTTGTGAACCGGCAATCAAAATCATCACTTTATTTGCAGCATAAGAGTTTATGGCATCAGGAGCAATAATAATTCCTGGCGGAACTTTTAAGTATCCTAAATCCCGGGAAACCTGAAAATTCTTTTCAAAAGATCTTCCCACAACCGCCACTTTCCGTCCTAATTTTGCTGCCACATTCATTGCCTGCTGCATGCGGGACACATTAGATGAAGTCATGGTAATTAACAGTTTTCCTGAAGTATCCAGGACTGCTTTTTCAAATGTCCCTTCGATTGATTTTTCTGATTTATTAAATCCGGGTTTATCTGATCTTAAACAATCAATTAATAGTAAATTAACTCCTTCTTCTCCCAATATTGCCGCAGCTCCCACATCTGTCACCTGTCCTGAAACCGGAGTCCAGTCTATTTTAAAATCAGCCTGATGAATTATTGTCCCCACTGGAGTTTTTAAAACAATACCAGTGGAATCCGGCACAGAATGGGACACTTGATAAAAAGATACTTTAAAGTTACCAAATTCCAGTTTTTGATCAACTTTAACCTCGAAGATCTTATTTGTTGGTAGACTTGCTTCCTGAAATTTGTTTCGGATAAAACCGGCTGTTAAACGTTGGGTATAAATTGGCACTTGCAACTCCGGCCAAATAAAGGGGAGTCCGCCAATATGGTCTTCATGTCCATGAGTTATTAAAATGGCTCTAATATTGTTTATTTTTGAGCGAAGATAAGAAATATCAGGGATCACCAAATCAACTCCCGGCATGCCTTCATCCGGAAATCCCACTCCGCAATCAATAATTATAATGTCGTTTCCATATTCATAAACATACATATTTTTAGTTACATCTCCAACACCACCAAGCGGGATTAATTTCAAAGACTGGTTGCCGGTATTAAATTGCGGTATGTTAAATTTTGGTTTAAATGTTTTCACGATAAGTATTCTCCAAGGTTTTCCTTAGAAATTTTAAATGGTCCTTTTTCTCCTTCTACTAACTTTCTGGCAACTTTGCGGCAAATTCCCTGAAGGCTTCTTTGCAGCGATCTAATTCCACCGTCAAAGCCCAAGGGTCTGATAATCTGAGGCCAGATTATATCATCTATTACCAGAACTGCTCTGTCCAGGCCTGATTCATCTATGGCTTTAGGCAGTAAATATGCCCTGCCTATAGTCAGCTTTTCCTCATCTGAGTATGAAGGCATCGCAATTGGCTCCAGTCTATCCAAAACAGCTGTTGCTATATTTGCTGTGTTATTGGCAGTTGCTATAAATAACACCTGAGATAAATCATAAGGAAAATCCAGGAAGTGGTCAACAAAACTCTTGTTTTGAGCCGGATCCAAAAGCTCAACCAAAACCCCCATTAAATCAGTCCTACTTTCAACTGCTACCCTGTCTATTTCATCAAGTAAAATTACAGGATTTGAAACTTTAGCAACTTTTATTGCCTTTGTAATTTGTCCTGCCTCCCCTCCGTCTTGTCCTCTTACCTGTCCTCTTAAAGTAGCCGGATCTCCTAAACCTCCAAAAGGAATTCTCACTATTGGTCTTCCCAAAGTCTCAGCAATAGACTCTGCCAAAGATGTCTTACCAGTTCCAACTAAACCAACCAACAATAAAATGGGAGCATGGAAACTTACGCTTGCATTCTTTTGTTTATGTAAAATTAAAACTGATAAATATTCCAAAACTCTATCTTTAACAGATTGTAAACCATAGTGATTTTTATCCAAAATCTGCTTAGCCCTTTGTATATCCAAAATATCTTGAGAATATTTATCAAATGGCAAACTCAAGACAAAATTAACATATGCCATTAATTTTTCCAACTCCACACCAACTCCTGGAAATTTTAAAAGATTAAGTAATTTTTCAGATATATCAAGAGGTAACTTTGTTTGAGTAATTTTAACTCTTAACTCTTCAATTATATTTAGGGCAGAATCCATGCTTCCTATTCTACCCTTTGCAAAGCAAACGGGCAAGGTTCTTGAGCAAAGCGAAAGGTTCTTACCTCAAACCCTCTAGTTTCCCAAGAGGAGAGTTTTATCTGTATTGCATTAAATTTTCACTTAAAATAGCCAAGATTTCGGGCTCAGTCTCTGCGGGCAATCTATCTTCATGAGTCTGTACAACAAATTTCGCCAATGGGACACTTAAATCTAAATGCGATGCAACATGTATTGATCCTTCGCTATCCTTCCCCTCAAGATCCATCATGATATCTCCATAAGAGGTATTCATTCTTAAATATACCGCTGAAATTTTTCCAATTCTTGCTGAAAATTTTTGTTCATCCATGAAATCTTCCAAAGTTTCCACCTCACCCTTTCCTTCAGAATCTAATATCATTATTGATGGCGGAAAAGCCTTACCGCTTTCAACTGTTGCTGGTTCATCTCCTAATGTATCTTTCAAAGTTGCCAAAAATTCCCTGGTTCTTTGAAAAAGTTCCCCATTCGGCAAGGAGGTTGACCATTGAAGTTTAAAATAGTCTGGTTTGGTTTCTAAAGAGCCTAATTGACGGCCTGCTATTATAACCTGTGCAACTGCTTCTACCATAATCGGGGATACTACCATGAAGTTTTTTAAAAAGCAAGTTTGACGGTTAAAGCTGCCGCCTTTTTGATTAATTGACAAGGAAAATCTTTTGTAATACAATATGTTACATATGCAAACACAGCAAAGGGCAATTATGAACATTTCCATGCCTCCTGCTATGGCAAAAAGGGTAACTAAAATGGCCAAAGAAGAAAATAAAACTAAAAGTGAATTTATAAGAAAAGCTATCAGAATTTATGAGTTTAAAAGGGATTGGGCAAAGATTAGAGCTTGGGGAAGGGAAACAGCTCGTAAGATGAATATTAGGACATATGATGATGTTGAGCGGATTGCTGGATGAGGATAGTTTTAGATACTAATGTTTATATTGGGGCAGCTCTTCAAGGAGAGTTAACAGAGGATATTCTAGAGTGGATAACTGAAAATCCAGATGTTTATCTAATAATTTCAGAAGAAATACTACTTGAGATAGAACGAAAACTCCAGGAAAAATTTCACTGGTCAGCAGAAAGAATCGTGCTTTTTCTAAACAGAATTAGAAAACTAGCTGAGATAGTAACACCAATTGAAAAATTAGATATTATTAAAAGAGACCCTAAAGATAACAAGATTTTGGAATGTAGCTTAGCAGGAAATGCT
The DNA here is from genome assembly GCA_964362195.1 of uncultured Gammaproteobacteria bacterium. GTDB lineage: Bacteria > Patescibacteriota > Microgenomatia > Daviesbacterales > UBA10151 > CAYICZ01. Next base: position 27,902 of record CAYICZ010000003.1, read on the forward strand.
GATTTAATTGTAACTGCAGATCAAGACCTGATTAAGCTGAAAAGTTTTAAAGGAATTGGAATTATTCATCCAAAAACCTTTTCCTGGACATTTCCAGAATATTTTAAGAAGATTAAAGAAAATTAGCGGTCAAAGCCGCTGCGGCCACCTCTGGATCCGCCTCTATCTCTACTGCCAGCATATCCACTAGATCTTCCACCTGATGATCTACCAAATCCCCCGCCTGATGGTCTAAATCCTCCACTACTTCTATAACCTCCACTTGAAGGCCTTGGCCTGTCTGAAAAAGACGGTCTGGGCCTAAAGCCAGCACTAGAACGGGGCCTACTTTCTGATTCTGGTTTTATATCTGCTCCAAAAAGCATTGATAAACCAACCTTCCCATCAGGTGAAACATCTGTAACTCTTACCTTAACTTCCTGTCCCTCAGAAACAACATCTTCTGGTTTTTCAACCCTACCTGGAGCCATTTGCGAAATATGGACCAGTCCATCTTTGCCGGGAGAAATCTCCACAAATGCTCCAAAGGCTGCCAGTCTAACAACTTTTCCGACAAACTCATCCCCCACCTGAACCTTTTTAAACATGCCCTCAATTTCGCTCATTGCATTCTTTACGCTATCAACACCAACAGCTGAAATTGTGACAGTTCCATCATCTTCAATATCTATTTGGGCTCCGGTTTTGGCAATAATTCCATTAATTGTTTTTCCACCTGTGCCAATTAAAAGTCCTATTTCTGATGGATCAATATGCATTGTTTCAATTCTTGGAGCATAAGCAGACAAAGGTCCAACAGACGGGATAACTTTATTCATCTGTTCCAATATATTCATTCTGGCTTGTTTACCCTGTTTCAGCGCTTCCTCAATTATTTCAAAAGATAGTCCATCCAGCTTTGTATCCATTTGAATGGCGGTAATGCCATTTTTGGTTCCGGCAATTTTAAAATCCATCTCTCCATAAAAATCTTCCACCGCCCTCATGTCTGTAATAACCTGGAATTTTTTTTCATCTGAAAATAGTCCCATGGCAATTCCGGCCACCGGTGTAATTAAAGGCACACCGGCATTCAAAAGTGCCAGCGAGGTAGCACAAACATCAGCTTGGGAGGTGGAAGCATTTGCCGCTAAAACTTCAGATACTACTCTGATAGCATAAGGAAATTGAGCAGGGGCGGGGATAACCGGCAGGATAGCTTTTTCTGCTAAACCTCCGTGTCCCACATCACGTCTGTTAGGAGAGCCTATCCTTTTGACCTCACCCACTGAAAAAGGATTAATGCTCATATTGTAATAGTGCATAAACCTCTTTTTCCTCTCCCCTTCCATACCGTCCAGAGTTTGCTCTAAAGATGGGGCTCCCAGTGTAGCTACAGCTAAGACTTGAGTATCTCCTCTTTTAAACAAAGCGCTGCCGTGTGTTCTGGGCAGAAGCCCTACTTCCATACTCAAAGGCCTGATTTCCTCCATGGCCCTGCCGTCTACTCTTTTTTGTTTTTCCAAAACTGTTTCGTGAACTATCTCTTTGGCCACTTTATCAAATATTCCGGAAATTATTTGGGGAGTTAACTTGTCAACATATTGAACTGCCAATTGTTTTTTGATTAAATCGCCTGTGGCTTCATGCCAGGGATGTTCATTATCAAATAAAGCTGCTTCAATCCTGTCTTTGGTAAGTTTGGTAACCTCTTTTAGCAGTGCTTCCTCTATTGCTTCCTCAATGTGCGATATTTCCAGCTTTTTCTTGCCTGCCTCTTTACTAAATTCTTCTATTAAAGTAATTATTGCCTGAGACTGCTCATGTGCTTTTTTAATTCCTTCAAATACTTTATTTTCATCAATTTGCTTAGCTCCTGTTTCTATCATCACTACTTTCTCCTTACCAGATGCCACTAACAGCTCCATATTTAGAGATTCGTACTTGTCCATTGTCGGATTTACAACCAGTTCTCCATCTTTTTCTCCAACTCTAACCATTGCAATTGGACCTTTCCAAGGAACAGAGGAAATAGACAAAGCAGCAGATGCTGCAATTAGCCCTAATACATCCGGATCAGATATGGCATCATAAGATAAAACAGATATAATAACCTGAACTTCATTCATCTTAAATTCTTTGGGAAAAAGGGGTCTGATTGATCTATCAATTAATCTAGCTGTTAAAACCGATTCATCCGTAGGTCTGGCCTCTCTTTTTATAAATTTAGAAGAGGAAATTCTTCCTCCGGCATAGTGTTTTTCCACATATTCAACAGACAATGGGAAATAGCCAATATCCTCTTTTAGTTTTTGGGTTGCAACTGTTGCTAAAACAACTGTTTCACCCCAGGTAGCCACCACAGATGCATCTGACTGCAACGCCAGTTTACCTGTTTCTAATTTAAGTTTTCGACCATTAAGGTCAATTTCTTTAGTTATTATTTTGTTCATTAAAATCTAATAAAATTAAATTGAAGAGTTTGGAAACTGTGGAAGAAATAATTATCCGCCGGCTGGCGGATTGTTATCTCTTTGCAATCCCCAAATCTTTCTTCTACTCATCCATTATAGCACAATTACTTTGATAAACCTAATTTGTCTATAACAATCTTGTATCTTTCCGTATCTTTTTTAAATAAATACTGCAAGAGTCTCCTTCTTTTGTTAACCATTGATAAGAGCCCTCTTCTTGAATGAATATCGTGAGTGTGTTCTTTTAAATGAGAAGCTAAATTCTTAATCTGTTCTGTTAAAAGGGCAACTTGTACTTCAGGAGAACCTGTGTCCCCGCTCTTGGTTGCAAACTCTTTAATTATTTTCTGCTTTATCTTTGGATCTAATGGCATCTTGCTCCTTTCTGGGAAAACATTGGTGCCATAAAAGTAATCCCAAAATTAATTTGTGGCAATTCTAACAGAAACTTTTAAAATATGCAAGTTTATGCTATCATGATGTCATGAAAAAGTATAAAAAATACATTACTTCCAAGTCTGATGTTATGGGTGGAACACCCTGTATTGTTGGAACCAGAATACCTATTGCAGTCATTGTAGCACGTCTGAAAGAAGGCAATACCATTGAATCAATTCAACAAGGATATCCTTGGGTACCCTTAAAAAATATAAAAGGTGCTGTTAATGAATTGGTTGAAAAACTAAGCTCTACCAGGGATGCCTCGGAAATTTTACAAACACAAGCTGTTGCTTGATGAAGGATTTTATTACAAAAAAGATCTGCCCATTACTAACAGCAGATTTGATGTCAAACATGTTGCTGGAGATTATAAACAAGGCGCATCTTCTGATTTCAAAGTATATGAACTTGCGAAAGTTGAAGGTCGGATTCTTATCACTCTCAATATAAAACATTTCAAACCACTGGCTTCCACAAGCAAATCAACAGGAGTAATTGGAATATCTCCAAATCTATCGCTTGATCAAATTGATAAAAAGCTAACAGCTCTTTTAAATAAATCCACCAAAAAATCCCTGCTTGGAAAACTGACAACAATTAGTGGGGAAGGCTAGAATTTATTTCGTCATAGGAGGGAAAAGTTAAGCTTTTCTACTATATGGTAATCTTTTTTCTCTTTCTCTAACACAAAGATTGTTGTAGGTAATACATGCCACGCTTGAAGAGTAACCTAAAACATCTAGTCTATTTAATCTTCTAAACACAAGGTCACTACTTAAATCTCCTCTTCGTTCTTTTACAAACAAACGTCTTCCAAGTTCTTGTGAGCCATATACAACCCTACATCGCCTTCGCTCTTCCTGCCATAAAATTTGAAGAGAATGAAACTCTCTTGAAATCCAACCTGGTTTATTTTTCGATTCTATAGTCATATATTTTATCCTAGCGATGAACCTTTGAAGATTTTGGGGGTGAGCCATTCCGGCTCAACTGTTTCAGAAACAACTGCCTCGCCTACCGGCAATTCTTCAGGTGAGGGTTGGTTTTGTGGAGGAGTCATAATAGCTGACCAGTCATATGATGGCTGATTGGGTTGTTGGGGCTGAACAACTTGAGATACTTGAGCTAAAGAGGCTGGTTTTTTCCCACCAACCCGCAGACAATTAGCAACAGCCATATACGTCTCTGCTGTTGATTTTTGATCAGTTAAATTGCCTGTTACCTCAAAAATCCCGGCAAGTAAATTGCTTGCGCTGTCTTGATCTAACATATAACCTAAATCAGAAATCAAATTAACCATTACTTCAGAAAAGCAAGAAGCCTGATTATCTAGAACATTAGTTTGTCCAAAGCTGGTATTTCCAGCCTGGTTGTCTATATTTACAACATGAGTTCCGGAAAAAATCTGAGCATTTGAAGAATAAATATTTCCCAAAGCATTTAAATTCAAAGCACCTATTACAAAAATTAAGTTAAATCCGGATCCCTGATAATGTGGGACAATTCTGGTGGGCTGGAAAGTTTGTCCGGGTAAAACATGAAACACTAAATTTAAATTATTCCCCTCTGCAGACCAGTCCAGCTTTTCCAATGCAGGAACGCTGTTATCAGAAGCAGCCACACCTTCTAAGGTCAGTGTTAAATTTCCTCCATCAGTTGAGGAAACAGTTTTTTGGATATGATCCACCCCAAAAAGATGCGCCTGACCAACCTTTATATCAGCATCAGATACAATAGAAACTTCTTTACCTTTAGCTTGCAGTGTTAAAAACAATGATAATCCGGCAGCCAGTTGATCAATTGAGGCATTAGAAGGCAAAGCAATCAAAATATTTTTAGCAGTAGGCAAAAGATTTTTAAGTTCTGTAATTTGAGAATCATATTTCATTAGCCAAATTCTACCTCTTAATCCTATAATAGTCAAGTCAGATCACTCTGAAGGATTCAACCACATCTCCAATTGCAAAATCAATTGGCGGATCAAAGATCATTCCGCAATCCGAACCTTTTTCCACTTTATTAACTTCTTCTTTAACCTTTTTCAAAGATTTTAATTTAGTTTCTCCTATTAAAACTCCTTCTCTAACAACTCTTATTTTTTGCCCTTTGGCAATAACTCCTTCAATCATTCTGCAACCGGCAATCCGCTCCCCTTTCCCAAATGGAAATTCAGCAATAATACTCGCTTTTCCTAATATTTCCTCAAGTTGTCCTACTTCAAGCAATGTTTTAACAACTTCTTCAATCTCATCCAAAAGCTCATATATAATATTGTAGGTTCTGACTAAAACATGTTCATTCTCTGCCATTTTGGCAGCAGTTGGAGCAACTTTAACATTAAAACCAACCACAATTGCCCCAACAGACAGCGCATGTTGCACATTATCTTCGGTTATATCCCCTGTTCCGGAAGCTATAAAATCAACCACCTCTCCATCAATGTTAAACTTTTCTAAAGAAGCTTGGATTGCTTCAAGTGAACCTTGCTTATCAGCCTTAATAATTACTTTAAGGGTTTTTGAAGTTCCTTGTTTTAATTTATCTACCAAAGAGCGAACAACTTCTTTCTTCTCAGAAAGTTCTGCTTCATTACCTAATACTGCTCCCACTGCTGGGACTTCTTCTAAACCCAAAACCTCAACAGGAGTTGAAGGACCTGCCTGATCAAGCGGCTTATTATTCCAGTCAAAAATCCCTCTGATCTTTCCCTTAACTCCACCCACTATTATTTGATCACCTTTTTTCAAAGTCCCGTTTCTTACTAAAATTGTGGCAATCGGGCCTTTAAATTTATCTAGCGTTGCCTCAATCACCACACCTGATGAAGCTAAATCAGGGTTTCCTTTTAGCTCATGAATTTCAGCAACCAAAAGAATCATCTCTAAAAGTTTATCTACACCTTCACCTGTTTTTGCAGAAAGGGCAACCATAGGTACATCTCCTCCGTATTCTTCAACCATAATTTTTTTATCAGACAACTGTTTTTTGATTTTTTCCAAGGATACTTTTATATCAATTCCAGGAAGGTCTATTTTGTTAACAGCCACAATTAAAGGAACTTTTGCTCCCTGAATATGATTTATTGCCTCAGTTGTTTGCGGCATAATCCCATCATCAACTGCCACCACCAAAACAGCAATATCAGCAACCTTAGCTCCCCTGGATCTCATTTTCTCAAAAGCTGCATGACCTGGAGTATCTATAAAGGTAATTTGCTTGCCACCATGCTCTACCTGATATGCACCAATATGCTGGGTTATTCCGCCGTGCTCTTTTGTGGCAACTGAGGATTTGCGGATAAAATCAAGTAAAGTAGTCTTACCATGATCAACATGGCCTAAAATTGTAATTATTGGTGCCCGTGTTTCTTCTGCCATAAATTTTAAGACAAAGAGCTTTCATATTACTTAGACTCTTCATCAGTTTTCACTTCAACTTCACCTATTGCTTCTTCTAATTTCTGCTCTTCTTCTGCTGGTTTTTCTTCTTGTACTGCTTTTTCAATAACTTCTTCAGCTTGTTTGATTTCTTCAGGTGCTCCTTCAATATCAATCTTCCAGCCTGTTAGCTTTGCAGCCAGACGCACATTTTGGCCTTTTTTACCAATAGCTAGCGATAATTGAGACTCCGACACAGTAACTGTGGCTATTTTATTCTCTTCATCTAACTTTACTTGAATGTCTTTAGCAGGAGAAAGTGAAGCAGCGATAAATCTGGCCGGATCGCTGGAATAGGTAATAATATCAATCTTTTCTTCCCCAAGCTCACCCATTACAGCCTGTACCCTGACTCCTTTTTGTCCCACCATGGATCCAACAGGATCAATTCCATCTTGGCTGGATTGAGCAGCAATTTTGGTTCTTGAACCAGCCTCCCTGGCAATTGCTTTAACTTCAACTGCCCCTGATTGAATTTCCGGAACTTCCAAGCTAAAAAGCGCTTTAACCAAATCAGGATCAGACCTTGAAACAACCACCTCAGAACCTCTTCCACCTTCTCTGATTTCCTTAATTAAAAACTTCAATCTAATATTTTGATGATAAACTTCAGTATGAATCTGCTCAGATGGAGGCAACACTCCCTCAGCCCTACCTAGATCAATAAAATAAGTATTTCCTTCCTGTCTTTGAATTGCTCCGGATATAACAGTTCCGACTTTACCTTCATATTCAGATAAAATTGCTCCTCGCTCTGCTTCATTTAGCTTTTGCATGATCACTTGTTTGGCAATTGAGGCAGCAATCCTGGCAAAACCAGGAGGAGTGACATTTTTAGTCCCATCTAAAATTTTGATCTCACCGGTAATTGGATCTACTTCAGAGGTAAATTCTTCAAAATCTTCCGGAATTTCTTCATTCCTAAGTGTTAAATCTTTTTTATAAGCAGCCAATGCAGCCTGGCGGATGGCATCTAAAACCACAGATACATCCACCCCTTTTTCAGAGGCTATCTGGTTTAGAGCAGCTGCAAATTCTGTCCGTGCTTGACTCATATGCTTAAAAAAAGGTGGGACTAGCCCACCTTCCGATTAATCGGATTATTAACCACGAATATATTACTCTTTTGGAAATTTGAAGTCAACCCCGGTTAAAACCAGCCTTTTTTCTTACTACTTAAGTTGTATAACTCCTCATATAATTGTTTTTCCTGTTTTGAGGGATTTTTGGGAACTTCTAAATTAACTCTTACATAATGATCCCCGTGGCCATCATTTAACTTTGGGGCACCTTTACCTTTTAATTTCACTAGACTACCAGGTTGGGTGCCTGGCGGAACTTTTACTTTCATCTTACCTTGGACTGTATTTACCTCAAATACATCCCCTAATACCAGTTGGGGAATATTTATAGTTATTTCAGAAAATATATCTGCCCCTTCTCTTAAAAATTCCAGATTTCTTCCTACATTAAAAGCTATATCCAAATCACCAAATCTCATTTTCGTTCCATTATCAACCCCTGGGGGAACTTTAATCCTTAATCTTTTTCTGCTTAATCTTCCCTGGGAATTTCTTTCTTCCACCTCAACTTCTTTAGTGATCCCATGGATTGCTTCATCAAAAGTTAAATTTAGCTGATAGGTAGGCCTTCTTCTCATTTGGGCACCAAACCCACCGCCAAAAATTTGTTCAAAAAGTTCAAACGGATCTTCAAATCCTCCAAAATCAAACTGGACATTAGGGTTTCCACCACCTGAGGACCAACTATATGACTGGGAACCTCCTCCGAATGGATTAAACCCACCTCCAAATGGTCCGCCTGCTCCAGCACCTGCACCTCTATCAAATGCAGCGTGACCAAATTGGTCATAGGCTTGTTTTTTTTGTGGATCAGATAAAACCTGGTAAGCCTCCCCAAGTTCTTTAAATCTCACATCTGCCCCCACAGATTTATCTATATCCGGATGGTGTTTCCTGGCCAGTTTTCTATAAGCACTCTTTATCTCATCACTAGATGCGGATTTATTAACTCCTAATATTTCATAGTAATCTCTCTTTGTGGCCATTCATTACTCTTCTTTTTTGTCTTCCTCAACCACTTCACCTTCAACAGCTTCCTCCTTTGGCTCGCCGGAGCTTTCAGCGGAGGCGGCTTCACCAACTGGCTGTTCTGCTCCAGGTTGGCCATCTTTTCCGGGCTGAGAATACATAGCTGCACCTACTTTTTGTAACACCTCACCTAAGCCGTCACCTTTTTTCTTAATATCATCAACATCCTCACCTTTAAGTGCTTCTTTAAGCTCATTTAGCTTTTGTTCAACTTCTGTTCTTACCTCAGCTGAAACTTTATCCCCCTGCTCTTTTAGAGTTTTTTCTGTCTGATACACCAGCCCGTCTGCAATATTTTTAGTCTCAATTCCCTCTTTTTTCTTTTTATCCTCTTCTGCATTCGCCTCTGCCTCTTTAGTCATTTTCTCCACTTCTTCTTTGGAAAGACCGGTTGAACCGGTGATGGTTATTTTCTGCTCTTTTGAAGTGGCTTTATCTTTAGCAGAGACATTTAAAATGCCATTGGCATCAATATCAAAAGTGACCTCCACTTGCGGCACACCTCTGGGGGCCGGTGGGATTCCATCAAGCACAAATCTTCCAAGTGATTTGTTATCTGCTGACATTTCCCTCTCTCCCTGCAAAACATTTATCTCCACAGCCGGCTGATTATCTGCCGCAGTTGAGAATACTTCTGATTTAGATGATGGAATAGTGGTGTTTCGATTTATAAGCGGTGTTCTTACTCCACCCAATGTTTCTATACCTAAGGTTAAGGGAGTCACATCCAATAAAAGCACATCTTTAACTTCCCCGCCCAAAACTCCTCCCTGAATAGCAGCTCCAACAGCCACCACCTCATCCGGGTTAATGCCTTTATGCGGTTCTTTGCCAAAATACTCCTGAACTGCTTTTTGAACTGCCGGCATCCTGGTCATTCCTCCCACCAAAATCACTTCATCCACTTTAGAAACCTCAATTTTGGCATCTTTAAGACAACTCTTTACAGCATCAAAGCTCTTTTCAATTAAAGGCTTAACCATACTCTCCAGCTTGGCCCTGGATAGTTTCATTTCCAAATGCTTCGGGCCGGAGGCATCTGCTGTGACAAATGGAATAGAGATTTCTGCTTCCATTGAGGAAGAAAGCTCAATTTTAGCTTTCTCTGCTGCATCTCGAAGTCTCTGCAAAGCCTGCCTGTCACCTTTAAGATCAATTCCCTCACTCTTTTTAAACTCATCAGCCAAAAAGTCTAAAATAACCTGATCAAAATCATCCCCACCTAAATGGGTATCACCATTTGTACTTTTAACCTCAAATACTCCTTCACCCAAATCCAAAACCGAGATATCAAAAGTTCCTCCCCCAAGATCATAAACAGCAATTGTATGAGCATTTGCCTTATCCAAACCATAAGCCAAAGCTGCAGCTGTTGGTTCATTGATAATTCGCTGAACATTTAATCCGGCAATTTCTCCGGCCTGTTTGGTGGCTTGTCTTTGGGCATCATCAAAATAAGCCGGCACAGTAATAACAGCATCTGTGACTTTTTCACCCAAATAACTCTCGGCATCAGCTTTGATTTTTCCCAAAATCTGGGCGGAAATTTCCTGGGGAGTATATTCATGACCATCAACCTCCACCACAGCCATATTGTTTTTGCCGGACTTGATGGTATAGGGAAGCCATTCTTTATCCCGCTTTACTTCCGGATCATCAAATTTTCTACCCATCAGTCTTTTAATAGAAAAAATGGTTTCCTTGGGATTAACAATAGCCTGGCGTTTGGCCACACGGCCTACTATGTTTTTTATTGGGTTGACAACAGAGGGAATAGTATTTTCCCCTTCAGCGCTGTGAATAACCTTGGGCTTCCCACCCTCCATTACAGCCACACATGAATTTGTTGTTCCTAAATCAATTCCAATAATTTTGCTCATATTCTTCTTCTTCGTATCCTTTCCTCTATGGTATAGCCTGTTGTAGCAATCCAGGTTGCAACTGGTCTCGTAAGTCTTGCCACAATTTTTGCCATAGCTCTTTCTATAGGATTACTATAATCACCTTCTTCTACTCTAAGAGCGTTCTCGAAAAAAACCTGATAAAAAGGTCCAACATCACCAGATTCTACAAATTCACGATATGCGTCTTCCACTTTCTTTCTCCCGTCCTCTCGATCAGGTTGACTTTCTGTATTCATAGTTTACTTGTCATTCTGGCTTGTCCAGAATCTTCCGACTTTCGCCCGACCACCACCTGGGCAGGCCTCAGAACTTTTCCATTTAAATTATACCCTTTTCTGACAACTTCTAATATTTTATTATCTTCACCATCCCTGGTGTCAACTGCCTCATGAAGGGCCGGATCAAATTGGACGCCTGTCACAATTTCCTCCAAACCTTCAGACTGTAAAACCTGTTCAAACTCTTTAACAGCCAGTTCCACTCCCTTAACCCAACCTGACTGTTTTTCTGCCTCACTTACTCCAGAAAGTGCCTGTTCCAAATGATCTAAAACCGGGAGTAACTTTCTTAAAAGTTCTGCTCCCATATAATTTGTCAGCTCTGACCTACCTTCAGACACTCTTTTTTCCAGATTATGATAATCAGCTACTGCTCTTTTTAGCTGATTTTCTAAATCTAATACTCTTTGTTCTAATTGGTTATCTTTTTTCTTATGCATATTTAAATCCTGATTGCTTCATTAAGCAAATTCCTAACATATTTAACATAAGGCAGAACTAATGAAAAATTCATCCTGGCAGGTCCTATTACTCCTATGACACCGGTTTTATTTGTGCTCACATCATATTTTGTAAACACAAAACTGGTTGGACGCAAATACTCAAACTCCATATCCTCACCAAATAAAATATGTATCGGGTCTGCTCCCACTGCCCTGCCTATAATCTCTGCTAACCTTGGGTTTTCATCAAAAAGCCCTAAAACAAAGCGGGTGACATCAATATCATAAAACTCCGGCCAATCCAAAATATTTGCCGCTCCTGCATAATACAACTGTCCTTCATCATCTATAGCCAGTCCCAGCATATCACAACGGTTTGCCAAAGCTGCTACGGCTTCCTTAATCAATCGTTCCTGCTTATACCGCTGCTGCCACATCTTCTCTTTTATAGAAACCTCAGCAGTGATAGGCAAAGTCTTTTCCTTCATCAGTTCCTGAATATAAAATCTCATGCCCAAAGATGTTGGTGCTCTTCCTGCAGATGTATGAGGCTGTCTTAAATAGCCCATATCAGTTAACTTACTCATCTCAATCCGAATAGTTGCAGGGGAAACCCCAAGGGTGTGTTTGCGCTCAATCACCTCAGAACCCACAGGTTCTGCATTTTCTATATACTCTTCAATAATTGCTTTTAAAAGTGCTTTTTGCCGATCAGTTAAATCTGCCATTTTACTAGCAGTAATATACAACGAGTGCTAACTGTTGTCAAGGCCTAAATTGTAGTAGAATTAGCTACATGAGAGTCCTTATTGTTGGCAAAGATGCAAAAGATTTAGAAGAATTGGTTAAAAATTCTGGATTTGAAATAGTAGATAAAAATCCTGATCTGATTTTAAGTTTTGGAGGGGATGGGACGCTACTATCCTGTGAAAGACAATATCCGGGAATTCCTAAACTCCCTATCAGAAATAGCCAGTTCTGCAAAAAATGTCCTAAACATAAAGATGAAGTTATTTTAAAAAAGCTTAATCTGGATGAATTAAAACTCACAGAGTGCAAAAAATTAGAAACAGAAGTACTGTTTAAAAAAAATTTTTGCTTAAATGATTTTGTTATCAGAAATTCCTCTCCAACCCACGCCATAAGATTTAAAATTTCAGACAAGTTATTAATCGGTGACGGGATTGTCATCTCAACTCCTTTAGGTTCCACCGGTTACTTTAAGTCTATTACTCAACAAAGCTTTAGGAAAGGTTTTGGGGTGGCCTTTAATAATACTACGGAAAAAGCTGATCCTTTGTTTTTAAAAGATAAAGATTCAGTTAGATTTAATTTAGTAAGAGGCAAGGCCACTTTATCTTTTGATAACAGCCCGGATATTTTTACCATAGATGAAGGCTCAGAGTTAATTTTTAAATTATCAGACCAGGTGACCAGAATTTATTCAGACACCTCTCTCCGCTGCCCTAACTGTAAAGTAATCAGAGGTTAGGTAATACTTCATTTAAACTATTTAATAATTTATCTGCATGACTAAAATCTTGTCCCTTTGTATATTGGCTGGGGATTGCAAAGACTTTCATACCAGCAGCCTTCCCTGCCTCAACACCCTTTGGTGCATCTTCCAATACTAAACATGCATCCGGACTAACTCCCAATTTTTCAGCTGCCAGCAAATATACATCAGGAGCAGGTTTACCATGTTCCACCTCTTCAGCTGAGGCAATAGCATCAATTAATGAACCTATTTTAAGTCCGTCTATTATTATTTTGATGGTTTCTAATTGAGAGCTTGAGGCAATGGCAATTTTATATCCATCTTTTTTAAGATTTACTAATAACTCCCTTAAACCTGGTTGTGCAACTACATTGTTTTTTAGCAGCTGTTTTATCTTTTCTTGTTTTGCTTGAACCAACTCTTCAGCAGAAATTGGCAGATTAAATCTAACCACCATATCTTTGGCCCCATCAATATCAGGAATACTTATATATCTTTTGGCATTTTCCTCTTCTGTTAGATATTTGCTGTATGTTTTAAATACAAGATTAAAAGCCTTGAGATGCACTGGCTCTGTATCAACCATCAACCCATCCATATCAAAAAGCACTGCTTTAATTTTTTTCATATTAGACAACCGCTGATTCTAGGAAGTTTAATTCCTTTTTGGAAGTATCAAAAGAGACTTTGATCCCAATTGGCATTGGGATATTGACAGTAAAATGCCCAAAATCCAAATTTGCCATTATTGGAAAATCATAATCTTTTAAAATATCTAAAACCATCTCTTTTGCAGTTGGTTCAACAACATCTTTCTCCCTGGCTGGTTTTATGTATTTTATTTTTCCGATTAACATTCCGGAAATTTTATCCAAAATTCCCAAATATTTTAGCTGAGTTAAGTATCTCGCAGTATTGTGTAATGGTTCTCCAACTTCCTCCCAAAATAATATAGCCCCTGCAAAATCCTCCTTAGGTGAAATATATTCTGTGCCGGCTAAATTAACAATTAAATGTGCATTCCCCCCAATCAAATGTCCTTCTGCTTTTCCTTTCTTCCACTCTTCCCAATCTGATAATGGTCTTATTATCCCGGGAGCTTCTGCTTTTGTTAAAAACTTTAAGAAAAATTCTTTATCTAAAGCCACAGAATTATCTTGATCTTTTCCAGAAGCTCCGCCAAAACCAAAAGTCACATCATCCATATGAAATCCAACTATACCTGTTTTTGTAAAAATTGCCAGATGATATGCAGTCATATCAGACATACCAATAAATGGTTTGGGGTTATGAGTTATTAGTTCGTAGTTAAGATGCTCAAGAACTGAGATTGCGGAATATCCGCCTGTTTGAGCCATAATAGCTTTAATATTTTTATCAGCAAACATAGAGTTAATATCCTCTGCTACCTCCTTTGGAGTTCCAGCCATCCACCATCTTGTCTTACCTATTGTTTTCCCCTCTTTAATTTTAAAACCCATATCTTCTATAAGTTTTTTCCCACGTTCATAGTTTTCTCTAAAAGACGGTAAAACAGGTAAAGAAGAGGCAACAATTCCAATTGTGTCTCCTTTATTTAATCTTTGAGGCTTGATAATTTTCACTGCTCCATTATACAAAAACTCATGATTTACTGCAGGTCTTGCAGTCTGATATGTGTGTGGCTGCGATATAGACGGCTGATACCCCAACCAAAATATAGACAATCTTCTCAACCATTGGCCAGGAACCTAAGACAGTATTAACCAGGTTTAAATTAAATAAAGCCCAAAGACCCCAGTTTAAACCACCAACTACCAACAGGGCAAATGCAACATAATGAAGTGCTTTCAAAAAAATCACCTCCTTCTTCGGTCGCCGAAGTTTCTAACGAAGGCGACTCTTCTTCCAGTGTACTCACAAAAAGAGATTTTAATCAAGACGGTAAGTCCATCCTGGTTGCCAGTTCCACGGAGTAGAAATAATTTCTTCTAAAGAAAGTTCCTTAACCCAATGTTCCAGTCCATATTGGGTAGCCCTGTGTCCAATAATCATTACTTTTTTACCTTGATAATTTTTCTTTAAATCGTCCAAAAAACTTTTCATTCTTTGAGAAGTTTGCTCATAACTTTCTCCGTTTGGAAAAGGAGTCGAGATATGTTTTATTTTTAGTGGATCAACTTCGGAAGACGGATATTTGGTTAAATCTCCATAATCACATTCTCTTAATCTTTTATCTTTAATAATAGAAAATCTTTCCCCAAAAGCAATTTCTGCGCTTTTATATGATCTTTGCAAATCAGAACAAAAAATTGCATCAAAATTTTGATCTTTATATCTTTCGCCTAACTCTTTGGCCTGCATTTTGCCAAGTTCTGATAATGCCACATCGTTATGCCCGGATGCCAAATAAGCTTCATTATCTAAACTTGTGGAATGTGCTTCAAAAATTATAGTTACCATTAGAATATGTCATTCTTTAAAACATTTATCACATTCCCAATATTCAATTTTTTTCTTTTTCCTCACCAATTCTTCCAAAATAATTACCGCCCTTATATCTTCTATTTGGTAAACGATGCACTATAATTTCTGCACTGCATATTGCGCAAGACCTCATCATGATTTCGTCTTGCGAAGGGTTTTTACTATTTTTATCCATAAAGTAATTATCTGTCTCATTGAACCTAAAAGCAAGCTAATGCTAACTCTTGAGGATAGAAAGGAATGCTTCTTGGGGGATTTCGACGCGCCCAATCATTTTCATTTTTTTCTTACCTTTTTTCTGTTTTTCTAAAAGTTTATTTTTTCTGGTCACGTCCCCGCCATATAATTTAGCTGTAACATCTTTTCTAAAAGCAGATACTGTTTCTCTGGCTATAATTTTTCCCCCCATAGTTGCCTGCACTGCCACTTCAAAATTATGCCTTGGCAAAACATCTTTTAATTTTATCACCATATTTCTGCCAAAACTTTCGGCTTTTTCTCTTACCACAATAGTAGACAGCGCATCTACTTTTTCACCTGAAACCATAATATCCACCCTGACGCCGTCCACTTCCCTAAATTTCAAAAATTCCCAGTCAAGTGAAGCAAAACCTGAGGAAACAGATTTTAACCGGTCATAAAAATTAGTCACCATATCAGATAACGGCATTTCATAACTCATCTCCACCTGAGATCCGAAATGTTCCATGTTTAAAAACTTGCCTCTTTTATCCTGCACTAATTCCATCACCGGACCAATAAAGGTTTGCGGTACAAAAATCCGCAATTTTACCCAGGGCTCAGAAATAGAGTGAAAAGTGTTGAGTTCTGAGGGATTAGTCAGGATTTGACCATCTACCAAATACTCAACTGATGGAGCTGTGGCTAACAAATCCACATTAAACTCTGTCAATAATCTCTCCTGCACCACTTCTGCATGCAGCAATCCTAAAAAACCGCATCTAAATCCTGCCCCCAAAGCCTGGGACTTTTCAGGCAAATAGGAAAAAGCCGGATCGCTTAAGCGAAATTTAGCTAATGCTTCTTTCAGCTCAAAATATTCGCCTGAATCAATGGGGAAAAGCCCAACATATACCATCGGCTTAACTTGTTTGTATCCAGGCAAAGCCTCTGTTGCAAAATCAACAGCAATAGTATCCCCAACTCTCACTAAATCAGGCTGTTTGATGCCTGTTGCAATATAGCCAATCTCCCCACCTTTTAATCCATTATTTAAAATTAACTGCGGAGCAAAAAAACCTGTTTCTAAAATATGACCCTCTGCTTTAGTTTGTAAAAAACAAATTTTGCTGTTAACCGAAGGAGTAGCACCTTCCATGATTCGAACTTGGGCAATAACTCCTTTGAAAGAATCAAAAAAGCTGTCAAATATTAAAGCTTTTAAAGGCTTCTCAATTTCCTGTTTAGGAGCTGGAATTCTAGTAATTATTGCTTCCAAAAGCTCGGTTACTCCTTCTCCTGTTTTTCCGGAAACTAAAAGTATTTCTTCCTTATTAAATCCAAATGTTTCCACCAGCTGTTTTTTACAGCTCTCTATATCAGCATTTGGCAGATCAATTTTGTTAACAACAGGAATTAAGGTCAGGTTTTGCTCCATGGCAGCTAAACCATGAGCCAATGTTTGCGCCTGAATTCCCTGTGTTGCATCTACCAAAAGTATTACTCCCTCAACAGCAGCCAAAGCCCGGGATACTTCATAAGAAAAATCAACATGGCCTGGAGTGTCTATTAAATTTAGTACATAGTTCATAGAACCTAGTTCATAGTTCAATCGCACAGGGGCAAGTTTAATGGTAATGCCACGCTCGCGCTCCAGCGCTAGAGAATCCAACAGCTGTGGCTGCATTTTATCTTTAGCAACAGTTCCGGTAATTTCCAAAAACCGATCAGCCAAAGTTGATTTACCATGATCAACATGGGCAATAATGGAGAAGTTCCTAATATTCATTAGACTGTATCTGAAAGTATCTCTTTGGATTTAAGTTTAGTCTGAAAATTACCGATTCTTTTGAAAAGCTCAACATAAGTATCCAATTCTCTAACTTGAAGTGACCAAACAACTACCACATAAACAGATAAGGCAAATATGGAAGACGCTCCGGTCAGAACCAAAAGGTTTATTGTCCTTGTTGTATCAAATATAACCTGATCCAAAAGTTTAATAGGAATGTATAAAGCTACACCCATAATTATTGCTGCCATCAGCATTTTTATAAACGGAATCAGTACATGGCTTAAATTAAATTTCCCAACTTTAAAATGAAGCGATGTAAAAAGTAATGTAGCTGAGACAATTGCAGAGATCGAATTAGCCAGTCCAATTCCCCATACACCAAGTTTTAAATTCAAAATAAAATACACGCTTAAGACAATATTCAATGTCACCACAACAAAAGATATCATCACCGGTGTTTTAGTATCTTTAAGTGCATAAAAACCCCTAACCAACAAAAGAGAAATCGCTTGAGCAGCAAGCCCTATAGCTAGAAACGCCAAGGTTGCACCGGTTAAAACAGTTGCTTTCCAGTCAAACTGACTGGCTCCAAAAACAAGCCTGACAATTGGTATTCTTATCACAATCAAAATGGCTGTTGCCGGAAGAGTTAAAAATAAAATCTGATGCAGAGTTGTTAAAATAGTTATCTTAAACTCGTCTATTTTACCTCTGGATCTCTCTGATGATAAAACCGGCAAGGCAGCTTGTGCTAACGTTGCGCCAAAAAGTCCTATTGGTACAACTTGCAAGTGCTGCGCAAAAGTTAAAGCTGTAACTGAGCCAATTGAAGCCAAAGATGCCAAAGCCACTCCCACAGTTTCATTAATCTGCTCAGCAGCCAGGCCAAAGGTGCGAACACTCATCAGTTTTAAGATCTCCTTTACACCTGAGTTAAAAAACTTGAAAGGAAATTTAAATCTAAATCCCAAAGACCAGATTAAAGGAAGCTGAACCAAGCCGTGCAGCAACGCGCCTAAAATTACACCATATGCTGCACCGGCAATTCCAAAGTATCTGGATAAAAAAACAATTCCTATAATAATCCCAAGGTTATAAAAAACCGGAGCAAGAGATGGAATAATAAACCGCTGGAATGATTGTAAAATACCAATGAAAAAAGATCCTAAGATTAGTATCACCTGGCCAAAAAGAATTATCCTGGTCAAAGATACAACCTGCATTTGTTTCTCGTAGGTAAATCCCGGGGCAATAAAATTTGTAATTATTGGCTGGGCAAGGATATAAATTAAAATTGTTACCAGGATAAAAATCATCAGGAAAACATTTAGGACTGCCCTTGCCATATCATATGCGTCCTCTTTGCCGTACTTTTCAAAATGTTCTGTAAAAACAGGGATAAACGCCACGGACAGCGCACCCAGGATTACTATTTGAAATATCAGATCCGGCAATCTAAATGCTGCCCAAAAAATATCTATTTTATCCGGCGCAAATACATGGGCTAGTAGACGGTCACGGATTAAACCTAACACTTTGGAAAACATTAGTGTCGTTGCAATTATGAAGGCCCCTGAAAGAATTGAAGTTTGTCTGGAATAAAGAAGAGAGAAAATATTTTTAACCATTTATTTTTAGTGTATCATTATGATACTATACACGCCATGCCTATCATTAAATCGGCCATAAAAAAAGTCAGAAAAGATAAAACTAGAACTGCCAGGAATCAAAAGCGTCAAGCTACACTAAAAGCTTTGCTTAAAAAAGCCAAAACTACTAAAGGCGCAAACGATATCCAGGCAGCTTTTTCAGCCTTGGATAAAGCTGCAAAGATTAAATTAATCCACCCAAACAAAGCAGCTAGACTTAAATCAAGATTAACAAAAGGTAATTCTACAGCTTCTGCAAAACCATCTAATAAATCCACAAAGAAAAGCTAAATTTCGGATCAGTTGTAAATATTTTTAAAATCTATATAATCATGGTAGTTACTACCCAATAACTATGGTGGAAAGAGAACTTACTCTTATAAAACGCCCAGAGAGACCCTTAGAGAGGGAAGCAGATCTAGCTTTACACGCTAGTGCAGAAAGAGACTTCCTGCGAGCAATAGGTTTAGCACAAAGTAATTTAAGGGACTTACGAGAAACTACAGGAAGTTTGATACACATTTTACGATTCCAAGGTCAAACTGATATTGATGCGACACCTCTAAGGAAAACAATACAAGATTACATATTAAGAATGCATCCTTATGATCAACAAAGTTACGGAACACATGCTCTGGCGAGGGTTGAAATAGAGCTAGGTAATATTCCTGCAGCAAATGTAGCTTTAGAAGCTACTGGTGAAAATGACATAATCTCCCATTTGCGCCTAGATTTTGCTAGAGGATATGCAAAGGCTGGGATTGATCCACAACCAATGTTAAATGTAGTGAAAGAAACAGCCGGTCGAGTACGCATCAAGAGAAATCCTGATGTGTTTGAAATTAGCACTGGTAAACAAATAGGTGATGTAACAGCACTTGCAGTGACTCATTTTCAACTTGGTCTAGATCCAACACCTTTCCTTACTCAAACAAGAGAATTGTTAGGATCTTCCCAATCATCTGAAAAAGATTATCATGTTGGTCAGTTAGCTAAAGCTTATGCTCTGTGTGGCGATTTTACTAATGCTTTAGCCTTGGTTGACACAATTATCGCGAGGGATCCCAAAGCAACTAAAAAAAGAAGAATGGAAACTCGTTATGCTATTGCAAAAGAACAACTTAAACTCGGTGATATTGAAGGAGCATTAAATACTGCAGTACGTAGCAAAGATAATACACTTATGGGCGAGATCAATGCACGAGTTGCAATTTATAAGGCAGAAGGAGGGGAAGATCCAACAGAAGAAATAGACAGGACTTTATCTCGTATGGTAAATATAAAGAGTGCTTGGTCTCAAGGTCTACTTTATTCAATGTTAGGAAGGGCGAAAGCACTAGCCAAGGAGGATCCCAAAGGCATGTTTGTAATGGCAATGGAAAAAGCATTAAGTCTTGAAGTATCTGAAGACCCAATGGCAGACCTTTTTGAAAGATTTACAGAAGATGTGGATGCAAGTGGATTTGACGCAACGCCAGTGTTTAAAATAGCTTTAGAATGGGCAGACAGAGCCTTAGAAGAAAAGTTGCCCTCTTATGATATAGGAACCCCTGATATGTACCAAGGTATGGCTACAGAAGCTATTATTCACCAGCAGATTAAACTTGGATATCTTGAGATGGCAGAGCAAACACTCTCAAGGATGGAAAATGATCCGTCAGTAGATATATTTTATATAGACTTATTAGCAGAACTTGCTCATGCAAAAGCAATAAAAGCTGCAGCTGCCTAACTAACCCCTACACCCTGTACCCTAAACCCTAGTATAATGTATCCATGGCCAAAAAATTGCCCAAACTTGGTATCCATCTAAATCTATTAAAACCGCAGAGTAATCCGGAGAAAATCTTTGTCAAACTAGTCAAATGGCTTCTTTCAACCGGCCGTTATATTTTTATATTCGTTGAAGGAGTGGTACTTATAGCGTTTATTTCCAGGTTCAAACTGGATGCTGATATAGCCTCAAAAAAAGAAGCAATAGACCAACAAATTCCATATATTGAAAGTCTGAAATCGTACGAAGTTTTAATAAGACAAACCCAGCTTAAACTTTCAACAATTGATTCCACAAAAATTAGCTCGCTAAATTATGCAGATATATTAAAAAAAATTGCCAACCAAACTCCAGGTGGCGTAAAAATTATTAGTATAAATTTACAAAAAAAAGATGTTAGTCAAGTAACAATTCAGCTAAGCGGACAATCTCAAAATAACAATGATTTGTCTATTTTTACATCTGGTTTAAAACAAGATCAAAATTTTTCTGATGTGAATATTTCCAGTATTGGACTTGAAAAAGGATTGATAAATTTTTCAATAAATGCTTCATTTAAACAAACTGCAGGGGAGGTAAGTTCATGAAACCAAACTCCTCAATTTATTCAAGATATTTCACCTATATTAAACCTGTTACCAGACTGCCTATTGTTAAAACCTACGGTTCAACAATATTTACACTAATAATTATTATTATTTTTATATTCTTTGCAATAAAACCCACTGTTGAAACTATCCTGGTATTACAAAAAAAGTTAACTGAAACATCAGATGTTTTGGATAAGGTTAATAAAAAAGCAAATGATCTATCTTTAGGTAAACAAAATTTTGACAATCTGGATCCTACTATCAAGAGTAAACTCACTCAGGCTATTCCTGACACTGTAACGCTTAAATCAATTACTCAAGCCTTAGAACAAACAGCCAAATTACATGAGGCATCTGTTTCAGCATTGCAAATCCAACCAATTGTAATAAATACTAAATCAGAAAATTCTGCGGGGACACTTGCTGAAATTGATTTTACTTTTAACATAGAAGGCGAATATGAAAATTTAATTGCACTCTTGCAAGATTTAAAGTCAAGTAGTAGGTTAATCTCAATAGATAGTCTATCCTTATCAAAACTAACAGAAGGATCAGGGTTAATTATGTCTATAACAGGAAAGGGATATTATATTAAATGACCAGAAAGGAATGGTTGATTGCCGCAATTTTAACTTTTGTTACTATTTGTGCTTGGGTAATATTTGACATATTACATACCAGAGCACAAGTGGAAATATCACCCAAACTACAAGAAATCATAGAACCCATCAACCCTGATTTCAACACTAAAAGTCTATCTCAATGAAAACATTAACTAAATTCAAAATACCTACCCTTTTAGGATTAGGTATTATTTTTATAGGTATAGGTGTGGGTGTATTTTTAGTTTTAAGAGAGCAGACTTTTTTTACATCTGCTGCTCAGAGTACAAAACCGGAGATTATCTATGATACCTCAAACGTTGAGGATTTATCTGTTGTGATTTCCTGGAAAACTTCAGTACCAGCCTTAGGATTTGTAACTTTTGGAATAAATGATGCTGGAGAACAAACAGCTCTTGATGATAGGGATTCTGTTCCTAAATCACATTTAATGCATTATGTCACAATTAAAAATCTGCTGCCTAAAACTGAATACCAGTATAGAATCGTTTCAGGCAATATTAAATCTGAAATCCGAAAATTTACTACTGCTTCCCAGACCACAAATCATAGTCAATTTAGTCCGGTAATTGGTTCTGTTAGTCAAGACAATAAACCCATAGATGAGGGTATTGCATATGTAGCTATTCCGGGAGCAAACCTGCAATCTGCCCTGGTTAAAAATTTAGGAAACTTTTTAATCCCCCTCTCAAAACTAAAAGATATTAATGACAATACTGAAGCTAAAGTTACAATCATATCCGCAAAAGGTGAAGCCAGTGCAATATTCAATCTCAAATCAGATGGTGTTACTCTGCCTGTCTTAAAAATTGGCCAAAGCTTAGATTTAACTACACCTGTTTCCACTCCTACACCTTCTACTACTGCTGATTTAAAACTTTATGATTTAAATAATGACGGAAAAGTCAATACTGCTGATTATTCAATAGCTCAAAAAAATAAAGATAAAAAGATTAATGGAGTTTTGATTGACGATAAATATTTAAAAGAATTAACCGGTATGATTAGTAACCAAAATCAATGAATTTGTTCACCAGCAAAAATTCTGCCTGTTCTTTTTCCAGTAACCCGCTTTTTAGCTTAAAATCTAAATCTAATATTTCCTGATAAAGTTTTGTAATTTTTTGAAGATCAAAATTTTTCCTCTGCCTTTCCAATTTTTGTCTCACAAATTGAGGGGCAGTTTTTGGGGTAACAACTAAATTTCTAAGTAAATAAAAAATCATGGATAAAAAGTAAAAAATATCAAAATTGCCATTCTTTAATTTTTTTATTTCTAAAAAAGCTTTTTCATCTCTACTTGCCAAATAATCTAAAAATGGAAAAACAGATACTTCTTTTGATTCCGGGAAAAATAAGATTTCTCCTTTTGTTTTTTTGACCCATTCCATGATAGGTTTTTTCTCGCCTACTGTATGATCGAACCAGAAGATAACTGAAGACTGAAGACTGAAGACTGAAGACTCAAAAATAAAATCTTCAGAGGGATTTTCCAGAATAAATAATTTCTCCTCTGGGAGTAAAGAAGTAGTCATCAAAGAACCTAAAACTTCAGAGATTGGCGAATTGCTTTCAAAAACCACCACATTATTAGTGTCAAATTTTTGCTTGAAAGCAGACAATTTGGATCTTGAATTATTTATTGCCGGGCCGTGCAGAAGAGCTAGATTCATCTTTCAAAAATACATCTTTTACATAATTTTGTATAGTAGAGAAATCATCATCCTGGGATATTAAAACATATGCTCCTCCATAATCAGTTGCAGGTGGATGATATAAAAGTAATTCATCCAAAACTAAGGACTTTGTTTCAGTTAATTTTTTAGATAATTTATAAAATTCAATTGCATCTTTTACAGAAATATCCGTATCTATGCTTTTACCTAAAGCTTTAACTAAATCCGAAATTTTTTGCGGATTTGTTAAAGTCTCAAAGGAAAGTACTCTTTCTCTGATGGCTTTTATAACTGTTTCCTGCCTTTTTGATCTGGCAAAATCTGATGCTTCGCCTTTGGTTCCATGTCTGGACCTGACAAACTTTAATGCCGTTTCCCCATCCATATGCACAACACCCTTATCAAAATGAATATGCTCATACCTGCAGGAAAAATATTTTGCTCCCATATCTTCCTGAGCTGAATCTGTGGCAATTTTACCATCAGGGGATATAAACACTTTCATTTTTCCAGCAGGAATGTTTAATTTAGCAGCTTCCTCTTCACTAAAATCTTTTTCTTCTTCTGTATATCCACATAAATCATTTTCTTTGCCGTCAATTGGGTAATTATAGTCATCAAATGTATTTGCAACTACTACATCAACTCCTCCTATTGCATCAAGTGCATTAATAAATCCTTGAAAATCAATTCTTAAGGCATATCTTAGCGGCAGTCCCACAATATTTCCCATTACAGTTTTTGTAAAGTTTAATCCATTGCCCCCATTTAGTCCTAATTGATAAACAGTGTTCGTTTTTGATTTAAACTCAGGTATCCATAAATCCCTGGGGATTGAAATAAGATAAAGTTTATTTGTTTTTAGATTATACGAGGCAACCATGATTGTATCAGTTAAGTTTGAACCATCATGTCCTCCTCCTGCTGTTCCTAAAAGCAGAACATTTACCATTCCATTGTTTGATCTAAGTCCGGTGCCGGAAAAAATGTAGCTTACAACTGAATCAGAGGATGATTTAGCGCTTAAAAACAAAGCAACAGAAAGTAAAATTCCAATTATTATTCCAACCGGCAGAAATTTTCTGATGATTTTTCTAACCCTTTTAAGTTTCGTGGGGTTTTGTTGGGAATTAAATTTTATTAGCTTCACAAAGTAGACTCCTTAACAATTTTGACAAATTCCTCCGCATTTAAAGAAGCTCCACCAATTAAAACTCCACTGATATTTTCCTGATTTATAAAGGATTTAATATTTTCTGAGGTAACACTTCCTCCATATAAAACCTCTAAGTCTTGATGTAATCCTTTTAAGACTTTGGCAACCTGATTTGCATTTTCCGGAGTATCAGGATTACCTGTTCCGATTGCAAAAACCGGCTCATATGCAGCTAGTTTAACGCCTTCCGGCACAGGCGTATCAACACCTTGAACACAAACCAAAGGAGTTATGTTGTTTCTTAAGGCTTGTTCAACTTTTGCTGCAACCATCTCATCTGTTTCAGAAAAATTTTGTCTTCTTTCAGAATGACCAATAATAGAAAGTCCCACCAATTCTTTAATTAAACTGGCAGATTCTTCCCCGGTGTATGCCTCAACTCCAAAAGCAGATATATCCTGAGAGCCTACTAAAATAGGAAAACCTCCCACAGTCACTGCCTTTTTAACTTCAGACAAACAGCTAAATGTTGGACAAACAACCACCTTGAGGTTTTCTCTTTTTGGTATCTCAGGTCCAACCCGAGAAACCCATTCTAGGGCTTCAGTAATGGTCTTATTAGATTTCCAGTTAGCTATAATCCAGATTTTTTTCATTTAAGAAGAGAAACTAAATCTGATTTGCTTGTAACACCGATTTTTCTGCCAACTTCTTTTCCGTCTTTTTCAATAACATATGTAGGAATGCTCATTACCCCATATTTGGAAGCTTTTTCCTGATTCTCATCCACATTAATTTTCTCAACTTCAATTTTACCAGCCAGTTCTGTTTATATTTATTATAAAACCGTGTTCATGATCCTGCAAGGTCCAAACCAAGGAGCCCAAAAATCCAGAAGTTTAACCATAG
>CAYICZ010000004.1:0-47933 GCA_964362195.1 uncultured Gammaproteobacteria bacterium
ACCCGTGACTTCCACTTTACAAAAGTGGCGCTCTAACCAACTGAGCTACATCGGCAATATAGTATATTCTATCAAAAAATTAGGGATATATGTGAGAAGGGGGTGAAAATGGATAATCCCGCCAGTAAGCGGATACTTATCCAAACAAAAATAATAATAATAATTTCTCCCTACAATTTGTCGTCAACCGGATTTTTCCCTCAGTAATTTGAGGTGGGTGTCCTGCCGTGTACCGTAATGGTGCATGGACTGCGGACTCCCATATAGTTACAAAACAATGAAGAAAAATATTCCGGTTTTAAACGTGCAAAGCAGGGATGCCCTGCGGCAGTCCTTTTCAGCCATCTACTAAATGTCTTAAAGGATAACTTAATATTAATTCTTACTAATAGCTCTTGTCAAGGGGCATTTTAGCCTTAAATTAAATCCAAAAACATTTTGGGTACTTGACAAAGTAATATGCACATGTTAATGTGCATGTGTATGTTAAACAGGCGAGTTCATACTCTTTTTGATAAGGATTTATGGAATAGATTAACTAAAATGGCTAAATCTCAAAATATTTCTTTTGGTGAGTTGATCAGAAGGGCTGTGGGGGAGTATCTGGATAAGCAGGGTGAGCTGCAAAGCAAAGAGCGCCCGGCACCTTTTAATAGATTTTTCAAACCCGCCAGCCGCTAACGTGTTATACTTTTTAGATGGAAAAAAGCAAAAAATCACCGCTTTTCTTTATCTATTTTGCCACTTTTGTAAACATTATTGGCTTTGGCATGGTCTTTCCTCTGCTGCCTTTTTATGCCAGAGAATTTCAGGCCTCGGAAACTTTAATTGGCCTTTTGGCCTCCTCTTTTGCAGTGGGTGAGTTTTTCTTTGCCCCCATTTGGGGAAGATTATCCGACAGGTTTGGCAGAAAACCGGTTATTTTAACCTCTCTTTTGGGCATCAGCTTTGCCTTCGGCTCATTCGCAGTTGCCAACAATTTAACCTGGCTTTTTATTGCCAGATTTTTGCAGGGAGTGTTTTCAGCCGGCACTTTTACCTCGGCATCAGCCTATGTGGCTGATATTACCACCAGGCAAGAGCGCATCCAGGGCATGAGCAAGCTGGGGGCATCGGTGGCAGCAGGATTCATCTTCGGCCCGGCAGTTGGAGGGATACTATCTTCCCTCAACCATCAGCTGCCCTTTTTTGCAGCCTCCGCTTTAACAATTGTTAATCTGATTTTTGTCCAAATACTGCTTAAAGAATCTTTAAAAGTTAAAGAAGAAAGATTAGTTTTAAAGGAGGGATTTTTAAATATAAAAGCCATGTATCACGGCCTGCGGGGTGAGTTAGGAACACTTTTTATACTTATATTCTTATGGTCATATGCCCTCTCCAACAACCAGGTGGCAATTCCTCTTTTTGGGGCGGAGGTATTGGTTATTTCTGCTGTCACCATCGGTATCTTTTTTTCCCTGCAGGGTTTTACATCAGCTTTTGTTCAATGGTTTTTACTTGCCAAAATTTCCCATAAAATAGGGGAGCATCACGCGGCTGTTTTAGGGTTGTCAATAATGGCTTTAAGTTTGTTTTTGATGCCTTTCTCTGCCGTGCCGTATCTTCTGGCGCTACTTATGATGGCCTTTTCCTTTGGTTCTGCCATTACCCGGCCAACTGTCCAGACTCTTATTTCCAAAAAAACCCACGAAGGCCAGGGTACCACCATGGGCATTGCTGCCTCTTTTGAAAGTCTAGGGAGGATAATCGGACCGATTTTGGGCGGGGTTGTCTTTTATTCGCTTGGATACAAAGCAGCCTTTTTAATGGTGGTAGTAGTTATTGCCGCAATGTTATTTTATGTAATTCTTAAAAAGAAATTCCTAAAACCCGAGGCCCGTCCTGAGCGAAGTCGAAAGGTATCTACTTACTAGAATGTGCGGAGCTTAAGTTCTCGTTTGATTTATAAACCTATAGTCGGTATAATGGCAAATTATGGCTAGTCCGGAGACCAGAAATACTAATTTTGTCGGCCTAGATCCGTTAAGATTTTCCCCGGCTGCCAGGTTTGTAAAGGAAGCTGTGGAGGATGGCGCTCATTTTGGCAATGCAGAAAAAGACCCTGCATGGGAGAGAAAAGTTGATATCACCCTGACATATTATTTTGGTAAATACGAAGGGGTGGGTAACAACCGGTCATTATCCGCCGGGGAAGTGGGCAGGATATTTCCCGGGCAAAACGGTTCTCTAACCAGAGCAAGGGTCTGGCAGATTTTGAATGAAACAGTGCCTAACTTATATCAGGGGTGCTCCCCGGATATTCAAGGCAGATATTCCCCGGAGGCGCTAAAAAAACAGCTGGCCAAGCCGACATTTTTAACTCTTCCAAAAGGCACCACCAGAAATATTATTGCGGATGTGGATGCTGGTGTGCCTTATACCAGCTTAAAAGAAAGATATAATTATGATAGTTTATCTGTAGCCAGGAGAATATTAGAGCCGTTTGGAATATTTGTGCCGTATGGGGAGAGCAGACAGCAGACCCTATTGTTTATAGAACAGTTGAAAAAAGTAGGGCCGGAGACTGACAAAGAAACCATCAAGGCCCTGCTTGGACAGGCAAAGAATGGTTTTATGATGAATCATAAGGACATTTTTGATCAATATTTTATATCCCTGTCAAAACTACTGTACAACTTGGGATTTCATTTTACTCATAAAGACGGCGGTATAACTGTTTTTATAAATAAACTGGGTCAGTCTGATATTCCCTTTGGACAATTTATACGGGAGGTTAAAAGCGGCCCTCAAAAAGGACCACACCGGTATTTTTTTGTGTTTAGGGTACAGAAAAAACAGATTGAAGAAACTTTATTACCTGATCCGGATTTGGCAAGATTTTTGCAAAGCAAGGTCAGCCAAATAACCGGGGTAAAGGCAGAAAAACTGCCAAATACCCATGAATTACGACATAGTGGAGATTACCGGAGTGTAGGCAATCTATGCAGGAGACTGGGAATCAAAGTTGGAGGACGAGGGCTTAAGATGATGGAAGATTTATTAGCTGATTGTCCTTGTCCAGTTTTTAAATATTCAAATGATAATAGTTATTTTTATCCGGTTGAATTCGAAAGCCAATTGGCTGATTTTTTAGTTACATTGACTCAAGCATGGAAGGGGGAGTAGAATTGGCCGGCTATGGCAGAAAGAGTAGATACAAGACCAAGGGTAGTTTTGGCCCTGTTGGCAGGCATGACTTTGGGAGTAACCTTTGGTTTAACCGGATGTTCTGAACCACTTCCCGCAGTCAGCACGGTATCTCCGTTAAATGAGGGGGATTTAAATCCTCCCACTGAAGCGGAACTTGGTAGAGAAGCCCTGGACCTTTTTACAAAGCCATCTCGATTCAGCAGACAGCTGGTTATTGAAAGGGCTAGATTTTGGCAGGAAGTATCTGGTGGGAATGGAGATTTTAAAATTAACAGGGGATATTTGGTGGCAGGGAATGGCAGATTGTTTAGTTTAGGTACACCTGACGGATTGACCATTGCCAATGTTTTGGTAGAAGCAAGTCTTATGAATAGATTTCCCGATGCGGCGCCCTGGTGGAAAGCACTGCCTGATACGGCTCTTGATGATATTTGGTGGATGTCAAAAAGAGTCACTATTTCACCTCTTTCCACAAATTTTATCAGTCCGCATGATTTAGTGGACTTAGCCCGAGGCATGCGAATTCTTGAATCAGCTGGCCAGGAAATACCTATTAGTGTGGCAATTAATCCCACTAAGCGTCTGCCAGCCAAAACACTTAATTTTACTGGGGAACCGTACAGAGATTTGGCTGTTTTTGTTTTGGAGAAAAATCCTAATCTGCTGGAAGATTATAAAAAAGCTGTGGATGAGGCTTTAGCTAATATCAGCCAACCATCTTTGCGGCTGGAGTTTCTTAGTGTCAGTAAATACGGGTACCTGACTTACCAAGACAGCCCAAAACAGGAACTCTTAACCACCCTTGCCTACTTTTTAAGGAATGCGGAAGATATTAAAAGGAGAATAGAAGTTGCCAAGAAAGCAGGGTTTACAGATGAGGCGGGAATTTTAGAAGTTAAACTTAAGATACTTAAGCAGTGGCTGGAAAGACCGGTTAAAGATACGGCTTCTTTAGGAATGTCTTTGCTGCAGACTTCAAATGAGGCTTTCCATCCGGGCTGCCCCGAATGCAGGCTACTGTTTCCTCAATAGCATTCCGATACAGTTTCGTTAGAATCCTCTTTCCATTCTATCAAAGATGAGCTGTAGTCCCAACCTAAGTTTTGCAGATAATGGTCTCGTCTGGGAGTGTTGTCTTATGTGTCTGCGACGGGGACGCTTTTCTGTGTATGGAGGATTTACATCACCAAGCTCGGGAGTTATTACCCCGCGTAACTGCCCAAGAAAAGCATGAAGTTCTACTCTTGAACCTCTGACTAACTCCCGCATATGTTTAGAAGCCTAATATACCACTGTTAAGCGCCAAGTAAAACAGCCGCAATTAATCTGGCTATACTAAAAACAAATCCCAGCATCCCGGTCAAAAGCAGGAATATTAAAATCATAAAGCCATATGGCTCTATTTTTTGATAACTTTTTGCCAAATTATATGGTAGCTGTGACATTAAAACTTTTGATCCATCAAGAGGAGGAATAGGCAGGAGATTAAAAATTCCCAAAAGAAGATTGATTGTTACTGTAAATTGTAAGATGGATCCTAAAATATCAGGGAAAGTTTGGGGAAGGGCATTTAAGAAATGATAGAGTACTGCAGCAGCAATGGCCAAACTAAAGTTTGCTAAAATTCCTGCAGCAGAAACAAAAAGCTCACCCTTTCTAATGTTTGAAAAATTAAGAGGGTTAACAGGCACGGGTTTGGCCCAGCCAAAAAGGATGGGGGAGCCTGTTAGGATTAGAAGGC
Source organism: uncultured Gammaproteobacteria bacterium (assembly GCA_964362195.1). Lineage (GTDB taxonomy): Bacteria > Patescibacteriota > Microgenomatia > Daviesbacterales > UBA10151 > CAYICZ01. The sequence continues at coordinate 4,931 of CAYICZ010000004.1, forward strand.
CTGGTAAAAGAACGGTTCCAATTGGATCTATATGAGGTAGGGGATTTAAAGTCAGTCTGCCAGCATGTTCTGCTGTACGATCTCCAAATTTTCTGGCCACAAATCCATGCATAACTTCATGGACTATAACTGAAAAAAGCAAAATTACTATTGATAGGGCTAGAAACTCCGGGTTCATTATGTTATATTACCATATATGTTAGCGTGCACAAGATGTGGAAAGACAAAAGTTATATCAGCCTATTCCAGGCACAAGAAAGGTTCATCCGGAGCCGGGGGAGTTTGGGCGCTGCGGGCCCCCATTCATCAAAGAACTCAAAAACCAAACCTGCATGTTTACAAGGGTAAAAAATACTGCACCAAGTGTTTAAGGATAGTAAAAGTGAACTTAACGATAACGAAACCTATACTCCAAGAGGTTACTGCTGCTGCTTAAGTTATATCCTATAGGATTTGATATATCCAACGAGAAGTGGTATGATTTTAGCGTATGGTGCAGTTAGAATTAGATATTAGATTTCCAACAGATCGTAGCGATGAAGAAACCGTTTTTTATAGGAGCAGGATTTTAAGAGAATTTAAACAAGGGCAAAGAAGCAATTCCAAAAATTTTCAGACTTTCTCTTTTGAAGAAGCTATCTTAAAATTTTCCGCAAAAACTAACCTTTATTTTAAAGAATTAAGTGATAATAGTGGAGATGATATTGATCAGTGGGTTGCCAGAGCTTTAGGTAAGGCCTTACCTTATTTTGCAGGTAAAAAGGGAAATTTTAGAAGCTTAGGGCATTTCTGGAAAACTTATTATGAAGATATAATTTATCATTTAGCTGTAGATAGGCACCGTTTAATAGTAGGACGGCAACATGAAACTATACTTCCTTTTCCATCCAAAGAGGTTAGAGAACAGAGGCGAATTGGTTTTCAGCCACCCTTATTAAGAGAAGCTAGGGTAAATTTGGCAGGTCATGATCTAAGCAAACAATTCCTGGCTGATTTACGAAACCCCAGAGGGGTTTTATTTGGTAAAGAAATTATTGGTTTAAACCCTGATTATGTTGTTGGGTTAGATAAACATAGAAAGAGAGCTTTAATTTTAAAATCTTTAAACCCTAGACTCTCGAGTAAAGAAATTGCGAAAATTTTGGAGGATGAAGGGTTTGGGACATTTGCAGATTCTGCAGTGAGAGTCTGGTTTAAAAGAGCTAAAGATCATCAGAGTACCGGGCTACTTACTACACAAGCTGTTTAACGGAAAATCCGGGTAGCCGTTGAGGGAACCCCTTTTAGGCAGCTTCAGCTAAATTTTCCAAATCCGGGAGGATAGGTTCCGAGATACCACTAACTTTTCTCCAGAAATACTGTTCTACATCCCAAATATAAACTGTTTCCGGTTTAAGACCATAAGTTTCAATCAGCCCTCTTTGGGCTTTGCCTGCTTCATAAGGATAGACCGCCCCCATTTTGTTATCTGTCCAGGGAAACATCTGCAGTTCCGGTACCTTTACTCCTTTGCCAAAAACTCTGCACAGAGAAGCTAAAGCCTGGATAACTGACCAGGGTGGCATTGCTTTATCAGCCTGGTTGTAGATATTTATACCCAAGATGTCGCTATTTTCGATCACATGCAAAATTAGTTCAGGGGTATCAAACGGGATGTTTTGTAGGATCGGGCGGCGGTAAGGGTCCAGTGATCTGACCATTTGTACCTCCTGAAGATTGAATTCTGGCGAAACATAGCGGTAATTGGTTAGCGGCAATCTTTGGGAGAAAGCTTCATTTTCCACCTGGATGGAGGTGATCTCTCTGATCGGGAGGAAACGTTCGGAAACGTCTGTTAATAATTTAAAAACCAGATCTCTAAACTCCGGATCAGTATCAATTTGACCGGGATGTTTCAAATAAGGAAATTTTTCCTCCAGATCTTTTGGTACATGCACCTCTGGCCACCAAATGGTTTTTACCCCCATCTGTAAGGCAATACGCTTACCTTTTTTAATAGCTTCATTAATACAGAAATCTATTGTAGAATAATCGGCTTTGCCGTTGTAACCGTAGGCCACATCAAAAGGTACGGCAATTCTAACGTTTCCAAAGGGTAAAGCAAGTATGTCGTTAATAGTCTGACGAAAGTTTAATCCTAACCAATTAATTCTTTTAGGACTAAGATTTACCCCCATTTGATCAGGTGATAATTTTAAGCTGGTTTGGGTCGTTTCTTGAGGTTGATCATTTAGTCCCAGGCCTACTTCGGCAGTCAATAAAAGAGCAGCCATGCCTTTTAAAAAATCACGTCTGGTAGTCTGACTTTCTTTCGGTTCGATAGTCATTTATTTGTTGATTTTAGGGGAAAATCCGGGTAGCCGTTCAGGAAATCTTTTAAAGATATAGCTTTTTTGCCTTCCATTTGCAACATATTTCCTGGTAGGAATTTAACTATGCGGGCTTGCCCGCTGGAGCCCGAAGGGCGAAAGCGGGTCCAAACCCCCGGCCAGGGGTAATATGCCCGAATCATTCTGTTTAATTTTTGTGGATCAGGTTGGTTATCAATGGGGAAGTAGCCACTTTCTCTGGTTAATTTATCACAAAATGTAGCGATCGCATCATTTTGTTTTTTCAAAGTTATCTTTCCTGCAGCAAAATCCTCAATAATTTTGGGTAAAACCTCAGCCGCTTGCTGAAACATTTTTTTACTCAAAGTATCAAAATTATCTTCATTAAAGAGCTCTAAAGTATCTTGATAAATAATGGGTCCATGATCCACTTCCTCATCCATTTTTATGATAGTTATTCCGGTTTCGCTGTCTCCATTTAATATAGCTTGCTGAATAGGTGAAGGACCTCTGTATTTGGGTAAGAGTGATGGGTGAACATTCAAGCTTCCGAATTTTGGAATGTTTAAGATAAATTTTGGAATAATTTTGCCGAAAGAAGCAACTACAAATAGATCAGGCTTGAAATTTGAGATTTGGGATTGGAAATTTTCATCCAGCTTTCCGGAAGTAAATATTGGTCCTTTGAAATAATTAGCTACAGCAGAATCTGAAGCAGTAACCACTGCCACAACCTCAAAATTATCTTCCAGCGCCTGCAAGATAGGAATAACAAAAAGATCACTTCCAAAAAAGATAACTTTAATTTCGTTTAGTTTGATCTTTCCTAAATATTTTTCAACCTCTTTCATATAAACCGGGATGATTTCTAAAGTAGAAAGGGGGACTTGTGGATGCTGCAGCTTTATCATATGGTGATTTCCTCAAAATTATCCATGCCTGTTTTGTCTTTTCCGGTGAATTTATAAAATTTTCCTTTTTGCTCAAGTACCCTGTCTTGAAACAGGACACCATTTAAATGATCTATTTCATGCTGGAAAATCCAGGCCAAAACCCCTTTTAAAGCTTTTGTAATCATCTTTCCGGTCTCATTCTGGTATGAAATTTTGATATTGGTGTATCTTTTAACCTCACCCCAAACATTAGGGGCAGACAAACACCCTTCAAAATATTTTTTGGTTCTTTTGCCAGTTGAGAGTATTTTTGGATTAATCACAGAGACAAAATTTTTATCATGTTTAACCACAAAAAAGCTCTCATTCAGACCTACCTGAGTTGAGGCAAGTCCCACCCCCTCAGGATCATTAAAAGTTTTGGTAAGTTTTATCATTTCTTTTAAGGTTTTAAGCAAAGCAGAGTTAATCTTTTTAACCCGCTTTGTTTGTACTCTAAGCCTTGGATCAGGCGCTATAACTATTTGCATAAGTGGAATTGTAGCATTTAGGATAAATTGAGGCAATTAAAAGCGTCTTTCTCCTCTTAGAAATTTCTGGGCTTTTGAGGCTGCGTTTGATAAAGGAGAACCTTTTTCTTTGAAATACCAGATATGGCCAGCCAATCTGGCACCCTCCTTGGTAAATACTGAATAACCTTTCTCCTTATGAAGCAACTCGTCTGGAATGAGTCCTGCATCTACCCAATCTCGAAGGGCATATCTGCTTATACGAGGAAGACGTTTTCTGATCCAGGATGGCTTAATAAAAGTAGGGGTTTTAGGTGAATCTAGTTCTTCCTCATATGCATTCAACTTATCATCTATTTCATCGAGTAACCATTCTTTAACTACTGTTTCTGGGCTATCAACCATGAGTATATTTTAACTTATTTTCTTAAGTTCTGAAAGCTTCCACATAAACACCTTAGCTTTGTTTTTGGCATTGTAGTAGCCTTTGGTATAATTTAGGGCCTCCTCTAAAATTTGTCTTGGCAACTCTTTGGCAAGCTTTATATATAAAGAATAGTGCTTGGTATCATCCAGCGATTCTGCCAGGAATACTCCATAAACCTGAAATTCTTTGCTCAAATTTTTCGGCCTGTCTTTAAATTTAGTCTCGCCGAGTATATTATTTAGTGACTTCATTGAGTTGCTGTTTGGCTTCCGGATAATCCGGCTTTAATTTTAGGGCTTGCTGCAGCACTTTTATTTCCTCATCTTTTTTAGTGCGCGAAGCGCGCGAGCTTTGCTCATTTTGGCTATCTAAAATTAAAGCTTTATTATAGTAAAGCTTGGGATCTGTTGGAGCTAAAGATATAGCCTGGTTTAGCGCATTTAAAGTTGTATCCAGATATTTGTTATCCAAAGAGGCCAATTCAAAATAGGTCCTGATAGCTGTTCTCCAAAAAGAGACATTTTTAGGGCTGTTCTTTAAAACCTGACCCATCTGGGCAACCGCTTCGTCTTTTAGCGCAGCAGATAAAGTTGCATCAGTTTGCTCTAAGGCTGCTGCAGCCTGGGCAGCGGAAAAAGCTAACTCAGATTGATAAAAAGGCTCGGAAGAATTCAGTTCCAAAGCAGAAGAAATGAAATTATATGCTTTGCCGGGATTTCCCAAATCAAAAGCTTTTTGGCCCTGGTTAAATAGTGTGTCAGCTGTCCAGATTTTAATAACAGAATATAAAAGATAAATGGTGAATAGTGCCACAATAACTTTAGCAGCTTGGGCATAAATTGGCCTTTTGTAAATAAAACTAAACCCTAAACCCGATACCCTGAACCCTGTTGTGGCTTCTGTTGCCACAAAAACAAGTGCCGGGAAAAGATAGAAAAATACGGCAATAATCACAACTGAGAATAAAAAGAAGTTATAGATAAGAAAGGAAATATATGAAGAAAGCAAAGCGACTATAAAAATATTAGGCTTTGACCCCAGGATTTTTTTGAAGCTCCAATAAATAAATGAGCCTATTAAGAGTATATATGTGCCAAATCCCAAAATTCCTGTGTTGGCTAAATAATTTAAATATTCATTATGAGCCTTGTTATATAAAAAGTCCCACTCAGAAGTTTTATTATGCTCAGAGGGCCTATATTGATAATATGAATAAGCAAAAGTTTCCAAACCTGTTCCTAAAATAGGGTTATGTTTAAAGATTTCCAAAGCCCCTTTCCAGACAATAAAGCGGATTTGTCCGGATTCAGTTCCCCCATTTTCCAGCTGAGTTGTAGAAGTTTGAGGTAGTGCTATAGCAGGTCTGGTAGGTGAGGCAAACCTGGAAACAAGCCTGAGAGAGGTTAAGGCAGATCCAAATAATAAATTAACTGCCAAAAAAGAACCAAGCACTATTAAAATAATTTTGTTTTGTTTGAGTTTGGAAAATGCAAATCCTAAAAATACTGCCATTCCTCCTATTAACCCTAATGTTGGACCTCTGGAGTAAGTGAAGGTAAAAGCCAGATAATAAATAATAAGTACCAAGTACCAAATTCCAAGTTCCAAATTCTTTTTAGCTGCTAAAAAGAAATATAAAGCAGGGAAGATAAGCATAGCAAGATATGCAGCCAGCCAATTGGGCTGGCCTAAGGTAGCAAATACCCTGGCCTGTACATCCTGTACCCAGCAGGAGGCATTAAACTCACTCCGTAAAATAATACAGGATAAGGAAACGCCAAAATGTTCAAAAATACCCCACAAAGAAATAATAAATCCGGCAGCTAAACCAAATTTTAAAGTTGTTAAAACTTGTGTCTTGTTAATATTTGAAACAAAGGCCCAGTAAAGTAATAGATAAGAGATAATAGATAATAATCCTCCATTGGATCTGGAATAATATCCCCAAATGGAGGTATGGATATCTATGGAAAAAATAGTAGATAAAACATTTGCTCCTAAAAATAGTAAAAGAGGAATATCTAGCGGAGTACGTTTAATCGTTAATCGTTTATCGTTTATCGTTTTTAAAACCCAAGTTCCAATAATAAGAATAGTGATTCCGTAAGTAAGCAACATCTTGTTATATTCAAAAAGCTCGTAATTTAGCGAAGTCCAAAAAAGTGGAGTGAGGAAAAAGAGAAGATAGAAAGAGTAACTGATAATTTTATCTAACATAAATAGGGTACAGCGACTAGGGTATAGGGTTTAGTAAGAAAAATCAACTATACCCTAACCTCTAGACCCTAAACCCTACCCTATGTTAAACTCCCATCATGTTTGGTAAGATCTGGTCATATTTTTCACATGATATAGGAATAGATTTAGGTACTGTTAATACTCTTGTTTTAGTTAAAGGTAAAGGGATAGTAATCAGGGAACCAACCGTGGTGGCACTTCATAAAAAAACTAGGCAGGTTTTGGCAATCGGGACAGAGGCCAAAAGAATGCTGGGCAGGACCCCTGCTGCAATTGAGGCAGTGAGGCCTCTTCGAAACGGGGTAATTTCTGATTTTGATACAACAGAGGCCATGCTTAGATATTTTATTCATAAGGTTCACGAAAGTCCGGCAGGTTCCAAATGGTATTCTCTTCCAAAAATTCCAAAGCCAAGGATTGTTGTTGGTATTCCATCAGGAGTGACAGAGGTGGAAAGAAGGGCTGTTCAGGATGCCTGTTTATCTGCCGGAGCCAGGGAGGCATATTTAATTGAAGAGCCAATGGCTGCGGCAATCGGGGCCAAACTGCCGGTTGAAGATCCGGAAGGAGTCATGATTGTAGATATTGGTGGAGGTACATGCGAAATTGCTATTATTTCCTTAGGAGGAATGGTAATAAACAGATCAATCAGGGTGGCCGGGGACGGGATGGATGAAGCGATTGTAAACTATATGCGGACCAGGTATGGCATGCTGATTGGTGAGCGGACAGCCGAAGAGGTCAAAATGGAAATAGGTTCGGCATATCCTGTGGGCAAAGATGATTTGGCAACTGTGGTGCGGGGCAGGGACCTATCAACAGGTCTGCCTAAATCCTTAAAATTAAGCGCATCAGAAATCAGGGAGGCATTAACACCAATAATTTCCGAGATAATAGGGGCAATTCAGGAAGTTTTAGAAGAAACTCCGCCGGAACTTTTAACAGATATAGTTGAGCGGGGGATATTTTTGACAGGAGGAGGGGCTTTAATTTCTGGTTTGGATAAAAAAATTGCCGAGGAAACAAAACTGCCGGTTTATATTGCAGATGATCCGCTGACCACAGTTGTCAGAGGCTGTGGGGAAGTCTTAAATAATCTGGATTTACTATCTAAAGTAAGGGTAACCGGCGGATTAAGATAATGAAAAAAGCTGTCCTGTTTGATATTGATGGAGTTTTGATTGATTCTTGGGATTTTGTCTTTGTGGCAGTTAAACATGCGCTAAAAAAGCCAGGTCACACTATTTCTGAGGAAGTAATAGTAAGCGCTATGGGAGGAAGGGCCCTTCTGGATTTTTATAAATTTTTGCTTCCAAAAGAAGATTATAAACTGATTGCCAAAAGCCACCAAAAATACCAGCAGGATAAATTTGATTTGGGGAAACCATTTCCAAATGCCAAAAAGATTTTAAAAAAGTTAAAGTCCCAGGGATTTTTAATGGCTGCCATAAGTAATAGGACTAAAATAAGTTTAAAAACAACTTTGGATAGGGCAGAATTTTCCCCGTTCTTTGATATTGTTTTATCTGCAGAGGATGTTTTAAACCCCAAGCCTCACCCTGAGCATGTTTTGGCTGCATTAACTTATTTAAAAGTAAAACCCGCAAACTCATTTATGATCGGGGATACAAAAGATGATATTTTGGCAGGAAAATCTGCCAAGGTTAAAACAATCGGAGTAACCTATGGCTTTGCCGGAAAAACAATTACTGACCATAATCCGGATTTTGTAATTGATGATTTGGAAGAATTAATAAAAGTGTTAAGATACACCTAATGTTAAAGATACCTTTCTACGATCCATTAGATTTTTAGTTTATCTTTTGCCAATTTAATGGTTTGATCTTGAAAGAATTTTTTGACCTTTTCCCAGGAAACAGAAGTAACATTTAGTAAGGCCAGAGTCGCATCGGTGGATTTGGGAATCCCTTTTTAAAATACATTATCTCTCGCTTGGGCATCTTAAAAAATTTACCCCAGTATGTTGCGGCCCGTTTTGATAATCCGCGGCGATCTCGAAGAGTTTGTTTAATTATCTCCTCATCGAAATTTCTGAAGAGCCACTTAGTAGCTCGCTCATTTCCGAAGTTTAGGATTCTTTCGATAATGTAGTTAGGGTGGGTTTTCTTTAGATCTATTTTATTAAAATCTACGTCCCAAAAATAATGTTCTAAGAAAATTGGAAGCCTTTTCTGCATACTTATATTTTAGCTTAATTTAAGGTAGAATTACAGGTGAAAATGCTTAAAACACCCTTTTACGATCCGAATAAGAGTTATGAGGAAAATTATGATCAGGGGCCGTTTGGGGCATTTGCAGACGGAGTTGATTTAAGGACAGACGAAGAACCAAAATATGAATTTTTAGGTTTTAAGATTAATACCCCTTTTGGAATTCCCTCCGGTCCTTTAGTTAATTCTAAATTCTGTAAAGCCGCTTTTGAAAAAGGATTTAATGTAATTCATTATAAAACCAGAAGATCTGGTGAGTTTCCCTGCAACCAATTTCCTAATGTTTTATTTGTAGAAACTGACGGGGATTTAACTTTAGAAAAAGCAAAAAAATCTCTTAAAGGGAGTAATATTGCTCCTGATGATTTATCAAAGATAAGTATTACCAACTCTTTCGGTAATCCATCACCTGATGCAAAAGTTTGGCAGGAGGATATGAAAAAGGCAGTGAAAGCAGCAGGATACGGTCAGCTGTTGATTGCTTCAGTTGTGGGAACAATTAAAGAGGGTTTTTCTGCCGAGGATTATTACGGCGATTTTGCGCTTGCTGCAAAATATGCAAAAGAGGCTGGAGTAAAAGTTATTGAAGTTAATTTATCCTGTCCGAATGTGGCATCAGAAGGTGTTTTATGCTACTCTGCTGATGCAGTAGAGGCTATCTGTAAAAAAGTAAGAGAAGTAATTGGTGATAAAGTTAAACTCCTGGCAAAAGTGGGTTATTTCTCCTCTGATCAACAAATTCTCCTGGAAGATATTATCAAAAGAATAAATTCATATATTGATGGAATTTCAGCAATTAATACAATTCCGGCTCCGGTGGTTGATGAAAATGGGAAGCAAGCTTTACCTGGAGAAGGAAGACTTTCAGCAGGGATTTGTGGAGCAGGGATTAAATGGGCAGGGCTGGATATGGTTAGGAGATTGCGATTAACGATAAACGATAAACGATTAACGATTATAGGAGTAGGTGGAGTGACAAAGCCTGAGGATTATTTTGAGTATATTAATGCCGGGGCTGATGTAGTCCAATCTGCAACAGGAGCTATGTGGAACCCTGAACTTGCTCAAGAAATCAAACAACTGGCGAAATAATTCTTCCTGAACCTTTTTCTGCTAAAATTTGACCGTTTTCAAAAACTTTTTCTCCTCTTAAATAAACTGTTTTTACTTTACCCACTACTTTTTTGCCCTCAAAAGGGGACCACTTGCACTTTGTGTAGAAGGGAATAGGGTTTAGGGTATAGGGTTTAGTATCATCAACTTCTATATAAGTATTTTCATCAGTTGGAATGTTAAAAATCCTTTTAGGGTTGTCAAATAAAAGCCTTTTAATATCATCTATAGTAAGTTTGTCTTCGCTAACTGCTGTTAATAAAAGTGGAAGAGTTGTCTCAAGTCCGGGTACTCCAAATGGAGGATTTTCACTCTCCTTTTCTGCTTTAGTATGTGGCGCATGGTCAGATTCAATAAGGTCTATGGAATCTAGGTTACTCCATAGAAAATCCTGGTCAGCTTGGGTTTTTAAAAATGGCTTCATTCTGCCATATGGCCCAAGTTTTTGGCCATCTATGTCTGTTAGAAAAAGATGGTGGGGAGTAACTCCACAAGTTAAAGGTAGCCCCTCTTTTTTTGCAGTCATAATTTGGGACAATTCTTCTTTGGATGAAACATGACAAATATGGGTTTTCTTGTTGGTGGACTTAATAATTTTTAAAGCCATAGGCAAAGTTTTCCCTTCACAATGTAAAAGAATTGGCTGACTTTCTGGCCAAGCTTCATAAATGGCCCTCAATTTTTCTTCATCAATTAAAAAATTTCCGGTTGTAACATTTAAATAAAGTTTTATTCCAAAGACTTGACTTGCCACTTTAGGAAATTCTTCTAAATTATCACCCAAAGATCCAAAGTAAAAACCTATATCGCAAACAGTATTTTTTCTGGCCAGTTCCATTTTTTGTTGGAGTAGCTCTTGGGTGATTATGGGCACTTTATTGTTGGGCATATCCAAAACAGTAGCAAATCCTCCGGCTAGCGCAGCAGAGGTGCCGGTTAAAAAATCCTCCTTTTCCTCCTGTCCCGGAGTCCGAAGGTGTACATGGATATCAATTAGACCGGGTAAAGTAATCATTCAAAGCCGTTTTTCTTTCCCCAATTTGCAGGGTCAGAGGTCCAGTCTAAAATAGTTGATATTTCTTCCTTATTTATATGCCCCATTTTCCGGGCAGTATTTAGTACATCTGCAAAAGTTGTAAGAGAAACAAGTTTAAGTTTATTTTCTGCAAAGCTTGTTTTGGCTTTTTCCATACCATAAGTTATTATGGAGAAAACATACACTATTTGTCCTCCTGCTTCCCTTACAGCTTTAACAGAATTTATGGCACTTTCCCCGGTGGAGACCAAATCTTCAATCACAATTGCTTTTTGCCCTTCTTTAATTATTCCCTCCATTAAATTTTCCTTGCCATGGTCTTTTGCCTTGCCCCGCACATAAACCATAGGCAAGTTTAACTTATCTGCAATCCAGGCAGCGTGCGGGATACCGGCCGTAGCTGTGCCTGCTACCACATCAAATTTTGCTCCTGATTTATTGATGGCTTCAATATATAAATCCCTAATTTCCCTTCTTTTATCAGGATAAGCCATCAATACCCGACAGTCTGTATAAACAGGAGAAATAATACCTGAAGCATACTTAAAGGGTTTTTTAGAATTTAAGGTAATGGCATTAAGTTCCAGCAGTATCTTGGCAACTTGCTCTGAGGTGCTCATTTTAGCGCCTCCTGGATTTGCCGGCTTAAATCAAGGGCAGCTTGTCTTGGATTATCTGAAAAGATTATTCCTCTGGAGGATGAAACAATAATTCCTGCACCCTTACTGTTAATTGCGCTTTTTAATGATTTAAGTTCTCCACCTTGTGCTCCAATTCCCGGGATTAAAATCGGCATGTCTCCGATAATTTCCCTTATTTTTTTCAGCTCCTCAGGATAAGTTGCCCCTACCACCACTCCTGCATTTTCACCCCAATCTTTTACATGTTCAGCAACTACTTGATACAAAGGTTTACCATCTACTATTAAATCCTGGAATTCTCCTGCTCCCGGATTTGAAGTTCTAACCAAAACGAATATCCCCTTATCAACTCTATTCAAAAATGGCTGCAAGGCCGCTTTTCCTAAATACGGGTGGACTGTTAAGCCGTCTGCTCCCAGATTATCAAATACTGCTTTAGCATATTCTTCATTGGTATTACCAATATCAGCTCTTTTAGCATCCAAAATAATTGGCATTTCAGGGTCTTTTTGATGAATATAATCAATAGTTTGTTTAAGGGATTCTAATCCTTCTACTCCGGCTGCTTCATAAAAAGCAGAGTTAGGTTTATAGGCACAGACTAAATCAAAGGTTTGGTCAATAATAGATTTGTTTAATTTAAAATCAGGGGAGTCAAGTCCAACGCAAGCAAATTTACCTTCATTCCATTTATTTTTAAGTTTAGTAAGATAAGTCATTGATTAGCTTGCGATTAATATACCGCATTTGCTAAAAAAATGCTAATATTGTGTCGAACTAAATGGACAAAATAATCCCTGATTTTAAAATCTTTTTAACCGTAATTTTTCTTAGTTTAGGAATATTTATTTTAGATTCATTTCATTTTTTAACTATTCCAAAAAGATTAGCATTTTATATTACAAATCCTATTTCTTTTGGGCTTTATTCCAGCAGCAAAAGTTTGGGCAGACAATTTTATTTTATTTTTCAAGCCAGGCAATCTGCTATGGAAGTTAAAGCATTAAAAGAACAGATAGGACAGTTGCTTTCTGAAAACGCCAGAATTAGAAAAAATTTAGCAGAAACGCAAAGTTTACTTTCTCAGGAAAAACACTTAGATCCACAAACGTATAATCTTTTACCGGCCCGACCGATAGGATTAAGCCGGTATTTAAAGATTGATAAGGGATCGCAGGATGGAATAAAGGTAGGAGAAGTAGTGGTATTTAATGAAAATTTAATAGGTAGAATTGTTTTTGTATCTGATGATGCTTCTAATGTTGCTCTATTAATAGATCCTGATTCCAGGGTAGCTGCATTTTCTCAAGGAATAGATGGCAGGGCAAAGGGAATACTGCTGGGACAATTTGGTACTGATATTCTTTTTGACAAGATTTTGCATGAAGAAAAAATTAATATTGGAGATTTAGTTTATTCAGAAGGAACAGAAGAGTATTTACCAAGAGGTTTAATTTTAGGGAAAGTTACTCAAGTTATGGAGCAGAAAAATGAATTATTTAAAAGAGCAAAAGTCCAAAACATTTTTGATCCAAGAGATTTGGATTTAGTATTTGTGATTAAAGAATAAAAAATGAAAACTTTAATTATAATTTTAATTATTGCCTCGTTTTTGCAGACAACTATTTTGCCAATTAATCTGGTTTTAATTATTTTAATCTGCAGATCTTATCTAAAAATCTCTCCCTCAAATTTATATTTGGCATTTATTTTTGGGCTGTTTTTATCGCATTTACATCTTATAACCTTAGGACTGAACAGTTTAATTTTCATAGTTTGTGTTCAAATAACTCAAGGTTTATCTAAAACAAGACTGGCAGGCAACTCCTTACTGATAGTTCCGATAACTTTTGTTTTGTTAAGCATCTTTGGTATCTTAACTTCAGTTTTTCTCAATCAGTCAATAAATCTTTTTCCTAAAGTATTGCTTGAAAGCTTAATCTCGCTACCCATACTTTATATTCTTAAGGTTTGGGAAGAAAGATTTAAAGTTTCAGGTGATATTAAATTAAAAATGTAAATTATGGCTAAAAAAATAGAAAGTGAGGATTGGAAAGATGCACTACTCCCACACTTTGATTTATCCCAAGTGCACCGGATTTCAAAAGACCATTGGAGAGTCACAATATTTTTAATTTTTTGCATAACCATATTTTTTGTACTTTTTCTACGCCTTTTTAATTTACAGATTATTAACGGAAAACAAAATCTACAGTTGGCTGATGGTAACAGAATACAAATTAAGTTAATTCATGCCCCAAGAGGTCTTATTTATGACCGCAGTGGTAAGATATTAGCATCAAACTCACCTGCCTTTAGACTACTTGACAAACCATCAAAGAAAACAAGATTAATTTCCAGGGATGAGGCTTTGGAACTGGAAGTTAACAACGATCCGGCTGCGTTGGATTTAGAGGTTGATCATGTTCGAAATTATTCCATGGGCGAGAAATTAGCTCATGTTTTAGGTTATGTGGGAGAGATTTCAGAAGATCAGTTAAAAAGCTCTCAATATTTAGGCTATCATCTTGGAGATAGAATAGGTAAAAGCGGAATAGAATTCCAGTATGAAAAGTATTTAAGAGGAGTTGATGGCGGAGAAATTATTGAAGTTAACTCAAAAGGATTCAAGATTAGAACACTCAGGACTAATGCTCCAATACCAGGTCAGAATATTTATCTAAATATTGATGAAGATTTGCAGGATAAACTTTTTAATTTAACAAAAGAAGCTGCTGCCAAAGCAGGCAGTTGCTGCGCTGCTAGCATTGCAGAAGATCCTAACAATGGGCAAATTTTGGCTTTAGTCTCTTTGCCTTCTTTTGATCCGAATGTTTTTACCAATCAAGACGATTCTGCAATTTCAGAAATTTTTTCAAACCCTGATTTTCCGGTTTTAAACAGAAGCATTTCCGGAACCTATCCGCCCGGTTCTACTTTTAAAATTATCTCATCTTTAGCAGTTCTGGCTTCCGGGAAAATTAGTCCCGGTACCACATTTTTGGATAATGGTTTTATTTACTTAGGTCCTTATAAATTTACTAACTGGTACTTTAATGAGTATGGCAGGACAGAGGGGCCGGTTGATTTATTAAAAGCTATCCAGCGTTCCAATGATACCTACTTTTATCAAGCCTCGCAAATAATTGGGGAAAAATCATTGATTGATATGGCCAGAAAATTAAAGTTGGGAGAGAAATTTAATATAGATTTACCATCAGAAGAGTCTGGTTTAATCCCGGATGATGCCTGGAAAAGAGCAACTTTTAATCAGGTCTGGTATCCCGGAGACACCTTGCATATGGTAATAGGTCAGGGTTATGTTCTTACAACCCCCATCCAGATTTTAGCAATAACTTCTTTTATAGCCGCAGATGGAATTTTATATCAACCTCAATTGGTGCTGACTAATTTTAAACCAAAGGTATTAGTTTCCAATATAATTTCCTCTGACAAGATTAATTTAGTCAAAGAGGGATTAAAACTTGTGCCAAAGCAGGGGGGAACAGCCTGGCCATTTTTTAGCTTTCCCATTACAACTGCCGGAAAAACAGGGACAGCAGAATATGGTGATCCCAAGAACAAAACTCATGCCTGGTATACATCATATGCACCTGCTGATAATCCAAAAATTGCTTTGACTGTTTTGGTAGAAGGAGGTGGGGAAGGATCAAATGTGGCGTCCCCTGTGGCCAAAGAGTTTTATAGATGGTACTTATCTCCTGATAAAAATAAATTAATTCAGGATATATATACCCAAGCCACAGATTCAGGAAAAACTTTGGGGGAATAATGGATACTAAACAAGTAACTATTCTTGATAAAGACTACCCCAAACTCTTGAAGGAAATTTATGATCCGCCAATAGTTTTATATTATAAAGGAAGTTTAAATTGTTTAAGTAAAAAATGCATTGCTGTTGTGGGAACAAGGAAAATGACAGGTTATGGCAGGACTGTTTGCGAACAATTTGTTAAAGAGTTGGTAAGATCTAATTTAACTATTATTTCAGGTTTAGCCAGAGGAATAGATGCGCTAGCTCACAAAACTGCTGTTGAAGCTAATGGTCAAACAGTGGCGGTTTTAGGAAGTGGCTTAAATAATATTTATCCTCCTGAAAATAAACAGCTGGCCATGGATATAATAAACGGACATGGAGCTGTTATCTCGGAGTATCCACCTGATTATTTACCCCGGCCAGGCAATTTTCCCGTCCGGAACAGAATTATTTCAGGATTATCTTTAGGAGTTTTGGTTGTTGAAGCAGCAGAGAATAGCGGATCAAACATCACTGCCAGATTAGCTCTTGAGCAGGGAAGGGATGTTTTTGCAATAGCGCCAAATGATTTAATAAAAGATGGAGCCTTTGCAGTTTTTGAACCGGAAGAAATATTGGATGAGTTAGGTCTTAAGTGGTAAACTAAAAAAGTATGCCCAAAGGATTTTTGGTTGCTTTAATTTTAGCAGTAGTATTATTTAGCGGATATTTTACTTTGGCTGTTAATAATGCATTTGTTAAAACAGGCCCCACAAAACAAGAAATTGAAACAGCTGTTAATCAAGCCAGACATATATATTCTCAAAGAGCAAAATTAAATGAGGATTTTTCCAATGGGCCATGTCTCACAGAAAGTTTAATGCCTGGTTGGGTTGTTGATATTGTGCATAGTCCCAGATTGCCAATTGATGATTTGCCGGCGAATCAGTGCCAATCATTCCGGGAGGGAAGAGCTAATCATTTTGTAGAACTTGATTTAAATGGTAACTTAGTAAGAGTTTATTAAACATATGAAATATTTATCAATTCCAATCCACTTAGTTGAATTTTGGTACCCTGAAGGCATTGCATTCTTTTTAAGAACCTGGAAAAATTTAACGCTTTTTTTAGAAGAGGATTTAGCTGTTAGTTTAATGTGGAGACTTCTTTTTACTCCACTTTTTCATGATTCATCCTATGTAGGTAGATTTTTAAGTTTTTTGTTTAGGTTGTCCCGGATCTTAATGGGGCTTTTTGCATTTGCTCTTTCGACTATTGGATTAAGCTTTATTGCTATATATTGGTTTGTCTTACCGGTTTTGGCTTACTTGAATATGCCCCAATTTTTATCACAGGGCCTATTTTTAGCAGGGTTAGGCTTATTTCTAGTCCATATCACTACCCATCCTCACAAAAAAGTCTGGCAGGTGGGGACAGGAAATCTTTGGTCTGCCTCAACTTTAAAAAAAGAGGATTTAACGTTTCCTAAACTACTCGCCAGTTTGGAGGTTTCAGATTTGTTGGCTAACCTGGAATTACAACTTGATCATTTACCTGATTTAGAAATTAAAGATATAGAAGAGGTAGCAAAAAAAGCATATGAATTGGCAAAAGGCTCTGAAAGTGAATATATAACTCCCCGCCATTTTTTTGTAAGCCTTCTGGAGCAAATTCCGGATATTGATAATCAATTACTAAAGTTAGATCTAAGATTGCAGGATTTTGAACACGCGCTAAATTATTTGGAAAAGAAGAAAAATACCTGGAGAAGGATTTTTATTTGGGACGATGAATTTAGTATCCGCCATCTGCAAGGTGTAAACAGGGGTTGGATTGGGATACCAACTCCAAATTTGGATTTAGCGAGTACGGATTTAACCAAAAAAATGGCTACTGAAGCTTTTCCAACTTTGATTCGGGAGCATTCTGTCATTTCGGAGGTGATTAATATTTTATCGCAAAATAGCGGACGTAATGTAATATTAGTTGGTTTTCCCGGAGCTGGTAAGTCAGCTTTAATTAAACATCTGGCAAAGCAGATAGTTTTAGGAAATGCTCCTGAGGCGCTGGCCACCAAGAGGCTTGTCCTTTTGGATTTAACAAAACTGTTGTCCGGCATTAAAACTCAGGGGGAGCTGGCAGAGCGGATTAAGATTATCTTTGAAGAAGTTTCTTCATCCGGGAATATAATTATTGTGATTGAGGAGATTCATGAGCTGGGTGTTGGAGAGGTTGGATCCAGCTTAAACCTTTATTCTTTAATGGAAAATTATCTGGAGGAGGATGCTTTTCAATTTATTGGCACAACTGAGCCGGATAATTACTCAAGAATTTTGGAAAAGAATGCTTCATTTGCCCGGGTTTTTCGCAAAATAGAGCTGGCTCCGGCATCGGTTAATGACACTCTAAATATTTTGATGTATAGAAGTATCGAAGCTGAAAGGAAAGATAAAATTAAGGTTACTTATGTGGCTATCAAGACAGCTGTGGAACTTTCTCAAAAGTTTGTGCGGGATCGGGTATTACCTGATAGTGCAATTTCTGTTTTAAAGGAAAGCTTGACGCAGTCAGTTAACGGCTGGGTAACTAAAGATGTAGTGAGGCGGGTAATCTCATCCAGGGTTAAAGTTCCCATGATGGAGGTAGGAAATGCTGATAAAGCTAAACTGCTTAATTTAGAGCAGGAGTTGCATGCCAGATTAATTGGTCAAGAACAGGCAGTAAAAGGTGTTTCAGATGCACTGCGCAGATCTGCAACAGGTATGTCTGATGATGGTAGGCCGATTGGATCATTTTTATTTGTCGGCCCGACAGGAGTTGGTAAAACAGAGCTGGCTAAAACTTTAGCTGAAGTATATTTTAAGACCCAAGGGGCATTTTTGCGATTTGATATGTCTGAGTATCAGAATCAGGAATCAATAGTTAGGTTAATCGGCGGATCCGGAGAAGGTGGATTATTAACAGAAGCTGTCAGAAACAGGCCTTATGCCCTGTTACTTTTAGATGAGTTTGAAAAGGCTAATGATAAAATTCTAACATTGTTCCTACAAGTATTAGATGATGGGAGATTAACCGATGGAGCTGGCAGAACTATTGATTTTGAAAATACCATTATTATAGCCACCTCCAATGCCGCCTCGTTAACAATTGCCCAGGGTTTGCAAGCTGGTAAAAATTTGGAGGAAATAGATAAAGAGGTTAATGATGAATTGCTTAAAGTATTCAGGCCCGAGCTTATTAACAGATTTGATGAGGTGGTTTTGTTTAAACCGCTGTCGCAGGAGGATTTACAAAAAATAGTTACAAATAAGTTAAAAATTATGCAAAATAACTTAAAATCTAAAGGGTATTTGGTGGAGTTTTCACCGGAGTTGGTTGCAGAACTGGCAAAGCGAGGCTTTGACCCGGTGCTTGGAGCAAGGCCTCTTCGGAGACTAATGCAAGATACGCTGGAGGCAAATTTTTCTAAACTTATTTTGGAGGGAAAATTAACTAAAGGTTCTTCATTTAAAGTCGGAATAGACTTATTATCCTGATGAAAAAAAGGATTTTGATAAGTTTAATGCTTTTTGTTTTTCCAGTCACTGTTTTTGCTCAAGTAAATTTAGATCAGGTAAATCAAAAAGTTTGCGACAGGTTTGAAGAAGATGTTTCAAGACTGGCTGCAATTATGGAAGAAGTTAGAGCGAGAAAAGGAATAACAGAAACCAGGGTGGCTTTTGGAGGGATTGATGATGCAATTAAATCTGCTGATTACCAGATAACCTACGTTGCAGAGGCAATTGCCTATGAGCGGGCCCAAAAATTTTCATCTGCAAAGCAACTTCGTTCCAGTCTGGAGATTTTAAAAGGGAAAGTCATACGTGCTAAAGTGCAGGTAGGAAAGGCATTAGAGTGAAAAAGATTCTCATATTTATAATTGTTACGCTTATAAGCCTAATAGGGTTAAAAATATTTGTATTGACACCCTTGGGGTGGACAGGTAACTTAATTAATCCTATGGGTCAGAAAAGTCAGAGTTTTGATATAAGATCTACACCAGCTACTACCCCAAATGCCCCAAAGTCTTTTCAGTTTGATTCTTCAACTGATTTAAAGATGGAGCTGGACAAAGTTAACCCGCAAGTTCTGGATTCGGACTTTGAGTGATCGCTTGACAAGCAATATACAATTACCCCACAGTATTTATAGGTTATGCAAAATTTAGTAATAGTTGAATCACCAACAAAGGCCCGCACTTTGCAAAAGTTTTTAGGGGATAAATATCAAATTGAAGCCTCAATGGGCCATGTTCGGGATTTACCAAAGTCAGAACTGGGGGTGGATATTGAGAATAATTTTGAACCGGAATATATTATCCCCAGAGATAAGAAAAAGAGGGTTAATGAATTAAAAAAGCTGGCATTAGGTGCAGATAAGCTATATTTAGCTACAGATCCTGACCGTGAAGGGGAAGCCATAGCCTGGCACATTGCGCATATATTAGAGAAAAGAAAAGAGGATATGCAAAGGGTAGAGTTTCATGAAATCACAGAAAGTGCCATAAAAGATGCATTTACTCATCCCCGTGAGCTTGATTTAAAACTGGTTGATGCCCAGCAAGCCAGAAGAATTCTAGATAGGCTTGTAGGTTATAAGCTTTCACCTTTGCTTTGGGCAAAGATTAAAAAAGGATTATCCGCAGGAAGAGTGCAATCAGTTGCGCTAAGGCTGATAGTTGAGCGGGAAAGAGAAGTTTTAGCTTTCAAGCCAAATGAATATTGGAGTATAGAAGCAGAGTTGGAAGCAGAAAAAGATAAATTCATAGCAAACTTAATAGAACAAAATGGAAAAAAGCTGGAGATTAAAAACAAGCAAGAGGCTGATGGACATCTTAAAAATCTTGAGAAAGCAAAATATGAAGTTTCAAAAGTTATACAAAAAGAAGTCAGACGCTATCCTTATCCTCCTTTTACCACTTCAACTTTGCAGCAAACTGCGGCAAATAGGTTGGGAATGTCTGCTAAAAAAACTATGATGCTTGCCCAAAATTTATATGAACATGGATTTATTACCTACATGAGAACAGATTCTGTAAATTTATCCACTCAGGCAATCTCTCAGGTGAGAGGTTATATTGAAGACTCAATCGGCAGGGCATATTTGCCGAAAACTGCCAGAGTTTTTAAATCCAAATCTAAAAATGCCCAGGAAGCACATGAGGCAATCAGGGTGACAGATGTAAGCATAAAGGGTGAGGAATTAAA
The DNA here is from genome assembly GCA_964362195.1 of uncultured Gammaproteobacteria bacterium. Taxonomy (GTDB): domain Bacteria; phylum Patescibacteriota; class Microgenomatia; order Daviesbacterales; family UBA10151; genus CAYICZ01. The sequence continues at coordinate 25,352 of CAYICZ010000004.1, forward strand.
GGGAAAGGGGAATTTCAACAAGGATCACATCAGATTATATGATTTGATTTGGAAAAGGTTTGTGGCTTGCCAAATGAATGAGGCAGTAATGGATCAAACTGCCATTGATATTTCAGCAGAGCAGTATTTATTTAGAGCCACAGGTTCTGTTATTAAATTTGACGGTTGGCTAAAGCTATATGGAAAAGATGTTGAAGAGGAAGATACGGAGAAAAATCAGGCTTTGCCAAAATTGTCTGAGAATCAAATATTAAAATTACTCCGGCTTCTTCCCGGCCAACATTTTACAGAGCCTCCTCCTAAGTTTACTGAAGCCTCTTTAATTAAAAAACTGGAAGAGTTGGGGATAGGCAGGCCTTCCACTTATGCTCCTATTTTATCAACCATTCAGGAGCGATTTTATGTGGAAAAAATAGAGCGGAAGTTTATTCCCACAAAATTAGGGATAACTGTGATAGACTTCCTGCTTAAATATTTTTCGGATATTTTGGATTATTCGTTTACAGCTAAAATGGAGGATGAACTGGATGAAATTGCCAGAGGAGAGAGAAAGTGGAAACCTACTATAAAAGAGTTTTACGAACCTTTTGAGAAAAAGCTTGAGGAAACAGAGGAAAAAGCTGAAAAAGTGAAAATGGAACTTGAGTATGTAGATAAAAAGTGCCCGCAGTGCGGTAAGCAATTAATTGTCAGGGTTGGTAAGTTTGGTAAATTCCTGGCCTGCTCCGGATTTCCTGAGTGTAAATATACGCAAGGTCTGGAGGAAAAAATTGATGCTAAATGTCCGCTGGATGGCGGAGATATTATGGTAAGAAGAACCAAGAGAGGTAAAACTTTTTATGGCTGTAAAAACTGGCCGACTTGCAAATTTGCTTCCTGGACAAAACCTAAAGGAGCCAATCCAGATCCAACTGTTGACACAAAAGGCTAAATTTAGTATTATATTGAGGGCCTCAAAAACTTGTCCTGAGCGATTAGCGAAGGATCCCCCAATTAAAATTAACTATGAAATATATTTTTGTGTCAGGTGGTGTTATTAGTGGGATTGGTAAAGGTATTGCTACCTCTTCGATTGCTCTCCTTTTAAAATCTGCAGGTTATAAAGTTTCTCCTATAAAAATGGACCCATACTTAAATGTTGATGCAGGCACCATGAATCCAATAGAACACGGTGAGGTGTTTGTTTTGGATGATGGTACGGAAACAGATCAGGATTTGGGTCACTATGAGCGGTTTTTAAATCAATCCTTAAATAAAAATAATATTGCCACTCAAGGCTCAATTTATCTGTCTGTAATTCAAAGAGAAAGAAATCTGGAATATGACGGTGAATGTGTGGATGTTGTGACATATGTAACAGATGAAATAATTAAAAGAATCAAAGAAGCGGGTAGAGCAAATAATGCAGATGTAGTGGTCATAGAAATTGGCGGGACCTCAGGCGAGTATCAAAACGTTTTGTTTTTGGAAGCAAACAGGATCATGAAGTTGAAAAACCCCTCAGATGTGGCCCATGTTCATATAACTTATCTGCCGATTCCAGCCTCAATTGGGGAGATGAAGAGCAAGCCCGCTCAAATGTCTGTCCGCGATTTAAATGCAGTGGGGATTCAGCCTGATATACTCTTGGCTCGCTCGGAAAGACCTTTGGATCAAAACAGGATTAAAAAACTGGCCATCTCAACCGGTTTGGAACCGGAAGATATAATCTCTGCTCCTGATGTGGATTCAATTTATAAAGTGCCTATTGGTTTTGAAAATCAAAATTTAACAGAAAGGTTACTGGGGAAATTAGGACTTAAAAAAGAGGAAAAAGACTTAAAAGATTGGAGAGAGTTTGTGGAAAAAATTGATAAGGCTGCAAAAACTGTAAAAATTGCGATAGTTGGAAAGTACTTCTCAACCGGGGACTTTACTTTAGCTGATTCTTATATTTCTGTGATTGAGGCAGTTAAACATGCTAGCTGGAGTCAGGGTTTAAAACCGGAAATCACCTGGCTGGATTCAGGTAAAGTTTTGGATAATGTAGAGGTTTTGAAAAAATATCAGGGGATTATTGTGCCGGGAGGATTTGGTTCAAGGGATATTGAAGGGAAAATTGCCACCATTAAATATGCCAGGGAAAACAAAGTGCCATACTTTGGTTTATGTTACGGAATGCAGTTGGCAGTAGTGGAATATGCAAGAGATGTTTTGGAACTTAGCGGAGCTCATACAACAGAAATAGATCCTGATACGAAGTTTCCGGTAATTCATATAATGCCTGATCAGGAGAAAAAAATGCTGGCCAAAGAGTATGGTGCTACCATGAGACTGGGTGCATGGGACTGTAAGCTGAAAGCCGGGACCAAAGTAAGATCTTTATATGGAAAAGAAGAAATATCAGAACGTCACAGACACAGGTTTGAATTTAATAATGACTTTTTATCTCAATTTATGAAAAAAGGCTTGACAATTTCCGGTACTTCACCTGATGGGAAATTAGTAGAGATTATTGAGCTGAAAGATCACCCGTTTTTTGTAGGAACCCAATTTCATCCGGAATTAAAATCTCGTCCACTTTCGCCTCATCCATTATTTGTAGGCTTTGTTAAGGCTGCCTCAGAAGTAAAAGTATGAGCAAAATTTGTTGTACAGGTAGATCAATTAAAGGGAAGTTTAGAATTCAAAAAGACTGGCATTCGCGGTCGGTCGAAACCTTAGGCTAGTCCAGTCATCGTGATGTAATTATTGTAACATAATATGGATAAAAAGCAAGGTAGATTAATTGTAATAGATGGAATAGATGGATCAGGAAAAACAACCCAGATTGAACTCTTAAAACAATATTTAGCCTCGCAAGGCCTGGCCTTGCAAGTTGAAGTGATAAATTTTCCAAGATATGAAGATAATGAATATGGGAAATTAATAAAGCGATATTTGGAGGGGGAGTTTGGGGATGTGAGTCCTTATTTAATCTCGCTAGCGTTTGCAGGGGATAGGTTTTTAGCAAGACCCTTGATTGAGGAATGGTTAAGAGAAGGAAAAATAGTTATAGCAAATAGATATGTTTCATCCTCCAAAGCTCACCTTAGTACTAATCTTCCAGAAGAAAAAAGGAAAGAGTTCATGGAATGGATTGACAGATTGGAGTATCAAATAAATGGTATGCCAAAGCCGGATTTAAATATTCTTTTAAATGTTGATCCAAAAATTGGGCAAAAAAATGCTTTGAGTAAAAATTTACCTGATATTCATGAAAAAAGCATACAGCATGAAGAAAAAGCTGCAAAAATTTATTTAGATCTTTCAAGGACGGAAGGGAATTGGGTAGTTGTAAATTGTATGATTGGTGATAAAATGAGGCCCAAAGAAGATATACAAAAGGATATAACTGTTATCTTAAATCTAACAAATGAGCATTAAAACAAAAACCCAGGTAGGCTTAATAATTATTTTAGCAGTATTTGCCTTAAGTTTACTTTTGTCTCAAAAAGCTACTCCAAATGTTTCTCCTCTTTTTAGTCTTAAAAGAGTTCAGGAAAAAGTTTTTCTTAAATTAAAATCAAATCCGGAAGCAAGAGTAGATTATATGGTTTTTTTATTAAACAACAGATTATATGAACTGGATGCAGTAGTTAAGGCTAAAAGCTATGACTTCGTGCTTCCATCCGCTTCCAGGTATTCAACTTTAGCCGGGCAAATTACAGATTTAATTATTGCAAATAATATAAAAGATAGTATAGAGCCTGTTAAAAAGATATTTGAAAATCATAGTAAAGTTTTAAATGATTTGTATGTATTTTACCCTGAAAATATTCAGGATAATGTGGAATGGAAATATATTCAGGATGATATAAACTATTTAAAAATTTATCTTGATCAGCTATCATCTGTTAAATAATGGTAAAAAAATCTTCAAAAAAAACATCTACCCAAGGTATAGTTGGAACTTTGCCTGATTGGGTAATTAAAGAATATATTAAAAAAAAGATCATTAAAATTGACCCGCTTCCAAAAGAATGGGAAGAAGCAGTGGATGAGGTCACCATAGATTTTCATTTGGGAAATAAACTAAGAGTTTTTAGCGGGGATGGCTGGGATATTATAGATACCAAATATGCCACGAAAGTTGATATGGAAAAAATGATGAAGCTGGGGGAGCTAAAACCAGGTCAGCCATTTATTTTAACAGACCATGATTTTGTGATTGCCACTACTAAAGAAAAACTAACCTTGCCTGATAATATTGTGGGTCATTTGCATGGAAAATCATCTTTAGCAAGACTGGGAGTGGTTGTCCATTCAACTGCTGCCAGGTTTGACCCGGGTTGGGATGGGCATCCGGTTTTGGAATTTGGCACTTTTTTAAAAGGTAAAAAGTTAGTAATTTATGAAGGATCCCCAATTTGTGCTTTTTCTTTTGAAAAGCTATCAGCACCGGTGAGTAGATCTTATAAAGCTTCTCCTAATAATAGATATGGGGGATCAGATATGCCGCAAGTTTCTAATTTAATGGGAAAAAGAAAAAGGAAATGAGCGTACTTGGAATAAATGAAATCCACAAAAGAATTAAAAAGCACGGCTTAATTAAAAATTTAGGCAAAAGAGAGCTTGAGAACCCGGAAGGAGTGGGAATTGATCTTCGCTTAGGTTCTGTTCATAAAATAATCAAGGGTGGAGCTTTTATAGAAATGGATGGAGTGGAGTTGGGAAAAAGATTAGGGGTGGAAACAAAACTAGTTGCGCAGTTTGTGGAAGGAAAAGTACAAGAGGTTGTTATAAAACCTGGACAATATTTTTTAGTACAAACTTACGAGGAAATAAATACACCTTTGGATTTAATGCCTTTACTTCATCCCAGAACTTCCCTTTTTAGATCAGGACTACTGCTTTTAAATTCTAAAACAGATCCGGGCTATGTTGGCAAACTCACCATGGGACTTACAAATTTATCCCCCTTTCCTGTAAAGCTGCAACTGGGTGCCAGGATTTGTAATATAATCTTTCATAAAATAGAAGGAAAAACTGTTAAGTATAGGGGGCAGCATCAGGGAGGCAGAGTTTCTCCCAAAAAAACAGAAAGGCAGGTATGAAAAAGCACGAAGAATACCAATATCTGGATCTATTAAAAGACATCATGAAAAATGGGGTAAACAAGCCTGTTTTTAATAATCCGGGGGTCCACATCAAATCTGTTTTTGGCAGGCAACTAAGGTTTGATTTATCAAAAGGTTTTCCTTTGCTTACAACCAAAAAAGTATTTTTGCGCGGAATTATTCATGAACTGCTTTGGTTTATAAAAGGGGATTCAAATATTAAATATCTGGTTGATTGTGACGTGCATATTTGGGATGAATGGGCGTATAAAGCTTACAAAGTGCAAAGTGCAAAGGGAAAAGTGAAAAGTTTAACACAGGAAGAATTTATACAAAAAATAAAACAGCTACCAACCAGTGATCCTTTTGTTAAAAATTGGGGGGATTTGGGAAATGTTTATGGAGTGCAGTGGAGAAAATGGAAAACATCTGATGGAAGGATAATTGATCAGCTGGCTTGGGCCATTAATGAGTTAAAAACCACCCCTTTTAGAAAATCAATTGTTGTTTCTGCCTGGAATCCGGAATTTATTTATGAGATGGCCTCACCTGGGAAATCCATGGCCCTGCCTCCCTGCCATACTCTTTTTCAATTTAATGTAAAGGCTGGCAGGTTATCACTGCAACTTTATCAGCGCTCTGCAGATACATTTTTAGGTGTTCCTTTCAACATAGCATCTTATGCTTTATTTACGCAGATGGTCGCTCAAGTGGTGGGATTTAAACCCGGAGAATTTGTCCATACATTTGGTGACGTACATATATATAGTAATCATATGAGTCAGGTTAAAGAGCAATTAAAGAGGGTTCCAAGAAAATTTCCAAAAATGAAAATTAATCCTAAGATAAAAAATATTGATGATTTTAAACTGGAAGACTTTACCCTTGAGAACTACAATCCATATCCTCCTATTAAGGGAGAGGTGACAGTAGTAGGAGGATTTTGATGCAAATTAGTATGATTGCGGCAATAGCATCTGAAAATAGGGCTTTAGGAAGAGATAATGAATTAATTTATAAAATTCCTGAAGATTTAAAACGGTTTAAAGAATTAACCTCAGGTCATGTTGTTATTATGGGCAGAAAAACTTTTGAATCAATTGGTAAAGCGCTGCCTAACAGGATAAATATTGTTATTACCCATGATCCTAATTTTTCAGCAGAAAATGTGGTGGTTGCCCATTCTCTTGATGAAGCATTGAGACTGGCTGAATTAAAAGAAGAAAAAGAAGTTTTCGTAATTGGTGGAGGAATGCTTTATAAAGAAGCAATTGAAAAAGCAGATAAACTTTATTTAACAATTGTAGAAGGCTCACCTGATGCAGATACTTATTTTCCGGATTATTCTGAATTTAAAAAGAAAGTCTTTGAAGAAAGCCATGAGGAAGATGGTTTGAAGTATAAATTCTTAGACCTTGAAAGATAACATATTTTATAGTAAACTTACACACATTACACACTCATAATTTTAAGTCTCTGAAGCTATATAACTATGAGGAGGATCAAGAGACTATGTATAAGCTACCTACTTTAGAAGAACTTTTGGAAGCTGGTGTTCATTTTGGACACCAGGTTAGACGTGGTCATCCCAGGATGAAGCCATATATTTATGGAGCCAGAGAAGGTGTCCACATTATTGATTTAACTTTATCTGAAAAAAATTTAAAAGAAGCTTGTGAATTTGTATATAATTTAGGCAGGGATGGAAAAGTTCTGCTTTTTGTAGGAACAAAAAAGCAAGCCAGACCAATTGTGGAAGAAGCTGTAAAAGCTTCAGTTGCCCCTTACATGATTGAAAGGTGGATGGGTGGATTTTTAACTAATTTTGAAGAGATTAAAAAAAGAATTAAGCTTTTGAAAGACTTAAGAGAACAGAAAACAAAAGGTGAGTTGTCCAAGTACACAAAAAAAGAGCAACTCTTACTTGATAGAAAAATGATTGGTTTAGAAAAAGATTTTAAGGGAGTTATGGATATGGTTGGCATGCCGGATGCTATATTTGTAGTGGACGGCGTCTCAGATAATATTGCTGTTAAAGAAGCAATCAGGCTGGGGATAAAAGTGGTGGCTATTGCCGATTCAAATTGTAATGTGTCTGAAATAGATTACCCGATTCCGGGAAATGATGATGCCATAAAATCTATTACAATATTAGTGGGGGCAGTAGCGACAGCTTACGAAGAAGGGAAAAAATCCCACTCCGCTAAAGCTTCGCAAGACAAGGAAGCAGCAGAGAAAAAAGCTCTTGAGGTTGAATTACCCGAGGAGATAAAGTTGGAAGTGGCTGAAGCAGAGGAAAAGATTGAAAAAGCAGCTGTTAAAGATGCAGAAAGAGTAGTATGAATCTAGATCTAATAAAAAAACTACGGGAACAGACAGGGGCAGGAATAGCCGATTGCAAAGAGGCTTTAAAAGAATCTAAAAATGATCTTGAATTTGCCAAAGATATTTTGCGAAAAAGAGGTTTTGAAAAAGGAGCAAAAAAGTCAGACAGAGAAGTTAAAGCAGGTTTGGTGGATGTTTATTCTCATAATGGAAAAGTTGGGGTTTTAGTTGAGGTTTTGTGTGAGAGCGATTTTGTGGCCAGGACAGATGATTTTAAAAATCTCTCGCATGAACTCTCATTGCAAATTGCTTCTATGAATCCTTCATCTGTTGAAGAATTGCTGGCGCAGGAGTATATTAGAGACAATTCAATGACTATTGATCAGCTAATAAAATCAGTTTCCTCTAAACTGGGAGAGAATATTCAAGTTGGAAGATTTGAGCGCATAGCGCTCGGCGAATAATCTAAATGGATCCTAATTTAACGCAGCCATTTGAAAAAATAGAAAGCACACTCCATCATTTTAAGGTGGAAATTGCAGGAATCCGGGCAGGCAGGGCAAATCCGGGTTTAATAGAAAATATTCCGGTTGAAGCATATGGCGGGAAAATGAAATTAATTGAGGTGGGGAATATTTCTGTTCCTCAGTCCTCTTTACTTACAGTTTCTGTCTGGGATGCCTCGATTTTGCAAAATGTGATCAAAGCAATTCAGGAAGCTAATTTAGGTTTAAATCCCTCAAACGAAGGAACACTAATCAGGTTGGCAATCCCTCCGCTAACTCAGGAGAGACGTGAAGAGTTTATAAAAATCCTGCACTCAAAAATGGAGGAAGCTAAAGTGCAGATCAGGCAGGTAAGAGCGGATTTTAGAAATGACTGGAAGGCGCAGTCTGAAGATGGAACAATATCTGAGGATGAATTTAACAGAAGAGAAAAACTACTGCAGGAGCTGGTTGATAAAAAAATAAATGAAGTTGAAGATTTAGGAAAAGCCAAGACTGAAGAGTTAATACAAATTTGATGATCTTTTCTATAATCATTTTTATTTTCACCCTACTGATTTTAGTTGTGATTCATGAACTGGGTCATTTTTTAATGGCCAAAAAATTTGGTATAAAAGTAGAAGAGTTTGGTTTTGGTATTCCTCCTAAAATTTGGGGTAAAAAGATAGGTGAAACTTTGTATTCACTAAACGCCCTGCCTTTGGGAGGATTTGTCAGGCTTTTGGGGGAAGATGATCCCGGGCGCCCGCAAAATATCAGAGACTTTCGGGCAAAACCGGTTCATCAGAGAATAATCGTAGTGGTGGCAGGAGTGACAATGAATTTAGTTTTGGCCTGGGCTATTTTTTACACAATTTTAATTTATCAAAATTTTAAAATAATTTATCCAACTCTTGAGCCGGCTGTATATATTGGATTTTTAGAAAAGGATTTCCCGGCAGAAAAATCAGGAATAAATATAGGGGATAGAATTTTAAAAGTAGATAGTAAAGATGTTAAAACAATTGAAACAGCCAGGAATTTCATTAAAGAGAAAAAAGGTAATCCGGTCACTTTGACTTTATCTGATATTGAAGGAAACAATCAAAAAATAATACAAGTGATCCCGAAACTTGTTGAAAAGGGAGATTTTTTAATCGGTGTTGGGTTTAGTCCTTTGGCTATAAAACAATACAAAACTCCAACTGAAAAACTATTTTCCGGAATAGCTTATTCCTGGAATCTAACCAAATTAACTTTTGGCGGTTTTGGAAAACTCCTAACGGATTTAATTACCGGTAATTTTAAAACAGCTTCCGAATCTGTAAGTGGACCGGTTGGGCTTGCCAATATGAGCAATGATATTCTCTCCTCAGGTAGACAAGCTCTACCTTTTTACCTTTGGTTTATGGGAGTAATTTCTTTGACTTTATCAATTTTTAATGTATTACCTATTCCTGCTCTGGATGGGGGAAGACTTTTATTTTTGGTAATTGAGGCAACTTTTAAAAAAAAGGTCAGGGAAGATATTGAGATGAGAGTACATCAGATAGGTTTTGTGATTTTGCTTAGCCTGGCGCTTTTGGTGACTTATTCTGATATTAGTAAAATATTTCATTGATTGTTATACTGAATTTGTGATTAGACTGCTCAGTATACTAACTATAATTTTAGCAATTATCCTTTTTCCTCCTGCTACCCTGGCAGTCCTGTCCAATAATGCTGTGCCAGGAGATGCAGCATATCCTATTAAAAGAACCTTGGAAGATGTTATTTATGCAGCTGCTTCTATTAATCCAACATCTAAAGCCTGGTTTTCTGCAGCCAGATCTGATCGAAGATATAAGGAGATTAAAATATTAGTTACTTCAGGGAAACAAGCCAAAACAACTCTTCAAGAACTAGTTTCTCAGGCTGATATAACGGTAGAACAGATGACACAGGTTCAAGATAAAACACAAAGAAAACAGCTACTTAATGATTATGTGCAAACTTTAGATAAATATGAAGAAAACTTAAAACAATTAAGTTCTGATGTAACTCCTACTCAAACTCCTACTCCTATACCTACAGTTACAGCTGTACCTTCAGTTAAACCACAGCCTACTGGCGTACAACCAACTCTAACTTCAGTTCCAACCCCTATTCCAACACCTTCTCCAGAGCCGATAAATTCTAATCCGCCTGTTTCTCTTACCTCTCCTACTGATCTTAATAATGCAGCAGATCAACTGAAGAAAATTCAAGATAAAGCAAAGAATGCAACTCTGTCAAGTATTGGACCTTTATCTATAATAGGAGATACAGCTCCTCAAAATTTGCCGACACCTACTCCAAAGGTAAGTCCTTTCCCAACATGTAAAACGGATTGCGGGTATTGTACTACCAGGCAACTTTGTGATCAGGGAAAAGTTTATGATACTTGTGTAGATAATTTAGACAGGAAAAATGATGATAAGGCTTTCTGCACTGGGCCAGAGGCAAAAACTTTCAGATGTTATGCCTCGGATAATGAGTTTTGCAGAAGTGTAGATCCCAACAATCCTTCAAATGAGTTTATCTATTCTTGCTTAGCTTGTAACAGCCCAACTTTAACTCCTGGGTTCAAGCCAATTCCACTGAATGATAATTTAGAGTAGAATATTGATAATGAAATATTCGAAACTTTTTCCTAAAACTTTAAAACAAGCACCCAGCGGTGCGGAGTCTGTAAATCACCAACTTTTGGTCCGGGCAGGGTTTATTCACCAGGAAATGGCAGGGGTTTATACCTATTTGCCTTTAGGCTGGAAAGTATTGGATAAAATCTCAGATATAGTCAGGGAGGAAATGAATATCGTTGATGGGCAAGAACTAATTATGCCTGTTTTGCACTCTGCCCAGAATTGGAAAAAAACCGGAAGATACGTCTCACTTGATGTGTTATACAGACTAAAAGGAACCGGCGATGCTGATTTAGTTTTAGGCCCAACTCATGAGGAAATTATTTATCCCTTGCTTGCAGAATACATAAATTCCTACAAAGATTTACCTCTTGCCTTGTATCAAATTCAGGTTAAATTTAGGAATGAACCCAGGGCAAAAGCAGGATTACTTCGGGGGAGAGAGTTTTTAATGAAAGATTTATATTCTTTTCATACCTCGGACGAAGACCGCGATGAATATTATGAAAAAGTCAGAAAGGCCTATCTTAAAATATTTACCAAGATTGGTTTACCGGTGGTTGAAACAAAAGCCGGTGGAGGTACTTTTTCTTCTATTTCACAGGAATTTCAGACTTTAACTCCATCAGGTGAAGATACAGTTTTTATTTGCGAAAAGTGTTCTCATGCTATAAACAAGGAATTAATTGAAGGAACAGATTGTCCTGAATGTGGAGGCAAGTTAAAAGAGGAAAAGGCAATTGAGGTAGGAAATATATTTCCTTTAAAAAGAGCCTATGCTGAGGCATTTAATCTTAACTTCACAGATCAAAATGGCCAGAAAACTATAGTTTCTGCAGGTTGTTATGGCTTGGGGATATCCAGAACCATGGGAGCGATTGTGGAAGTATTTCATGATGAAAAAGGCATTATCTGGCCGGAATCTGTAGCGCCATATCAGGTGCATTTAATCGGACTGGGACTAGAAGATGAAAAAGTTAAATCAGAAGCTGAAAAAGTTTATAAGTTGCTGCAAGCAGATGGAGTTGAAGTTTTATATGATGATCGGGTGGAAGTTTCAGCCGGAGCAAAATTTGCAGATTGTGATTTAATCGGAATTCCATACAGAATAGTTATTTCCAAAAAAACAGGAGAAAAGCTGGAAGTTAAAAAAAGATCAGAAAAACAAACTCAATTTGTCTACTTAGATGAATTGATAAAAATGCTATAATATAATTATGATTTTTGAGGCAAGAAATAGTATGCCAGGGTATCCTTTTTACAGATCTGAACCAGAATTTTTAAAATGGTTTTTTAATCGTTTTGATACCACCCCTGAGGAAAAAGATATTGATAGATGGAAAATAGTTGTAGAGCAGCAGTTAAGAAGTGCTCTAGAGTTACCTTTATTAAAAGCAGGTATGCCCCTGCCTTCAAAGATGCATCTTTTTAACAGGAATTGATTTTAAGGCTCATTTCTAATACAATACTTGCCAGATGATAGCCAAAAATATAGTCAAACAGCCGAAAAGTATAGTTGAAGTAACAGTTACTGTCCCCTGGGAGGATTTATCTGGCACTTGGGATCAGACTTTAGCTAAAATGGTAACTGATGTAGAAATTGCCGGTTTTAGAAAAGGGGCGGCCCCTTTGCCAATGGTGGAATCTCAGCTTGGCCAAAGACTTCAGGATGAGGTATTAAAAACTGCTATGCCTAATTTATTAATCCAGGCTCTTTCCGGATCTGATATTGTCCCAATTGATTACCCAAAATATGATTTAGTTTCTTTTGTGAAAGGCACTCAGTTGCAGTTTAAAGCAACTATTACCAACAGGCCAACTGTAACTGTGGGGAATTATAAAACAATTAAAGCTACAAAGCCTGTTATCAAACCGGTAACAGATGAGGAAGAGCAAAAAGTTATTGATGATTTATTCAAAAGATGGAAAGCGAAAAATTCTGTTGTACAACAACCAGCCTCTCAAACTGGGCCCGGCGGTTCAATAAATTTTAATGTCGGATCACAAACTAATGGACAAGCTGACACCCCAAACGAAGAATTCGCCAAAGCCATGGGGGCGATATCCTTAATTGATTTAAAAACTAAAGTCAGAAAAGATTTGGAGGCCAATGTTACTTACAACAATGAACTGGACTACGAGGAAGCAATTTTGCAGGAAGTTGAAAAAATCACCACAGTTGAACTTCCGGATATTTTAATCCAGGACGAGTTAAATAGGATGCTGGTTTCCCTCCAAAGGAGGGTTGCAGATATGGGACTTCTTTTGGAGGATTATTTAAAAGGACAGGGTAAAACTTTGGAGCAGATTAAACAGGAATGGAAAGCTCAAGCTGAGAAAAATGTCAGGATGGAACTGGGATTGGCAGAGATTGCAAGGTCTGAGAATGTTAACATAACTGATGCTGAGTTGCAAGCCGAAATAGATAAAATACAAGACCAAAAAGTAAAAGCGCAATTCGGCACTCAGGAACCGCGTCTTCATCTAAGACATGCACTAAGGCAAACCAGAACCTTAGATCTTTTAAAGAAAATGGTTGGTTAAATGAATGATTGTATCTTTTGTAAGATAATTAATAAAGAGATTCCCAAGGAATTTAGAGCTGAGTCAGAGAACTTAGTTGCTTTTGATGATATTAATCCTTCAGCAGATATACATATAGTAATAGTCCCCAAAAAGCATATAGGAGCAATGAGTGATATTACACTTGAGCATGGAAATTTACTGGCTGAAATTTATCAAACAGCCAGTAAGTTAGCTGTAGACAATAATCTGACAGATAATTTATACAGAGTAGTGGTGAATGGCGGAAAAGCCCAACACATACCCCATTTACATTTTCACTTTTTAGGGGGACAATGGAAGAAATTCATCTGAAGGAGGTGTTTTTATTTGTCAATTGTTGTTAAAGCCGGACCTGGTGATTCAACAGATTCAGTTATTAGAAAATTTCAAAAAAAAGTAGTTATGGAAGGTTTAGTGCAAGAGATCAGAGATAGATCAGTTTATAAAAAGCCTTCTCAAAAGCGCCAGGAGTATCTGGCTGAAAAAAGAAGAAAAATTATGAGGGCCCGTAGATATGGTGGATAAGATTCAATCAGATTTAAAACAAGCACAACTGTCAAGAGATGAGATTAAGGTTTCAACCTTAAGGCTTTTGCTTTCTGAAATTAAGAATGCAGAGATTGCCAAGGGTGGAGATCTTGGTGGTCCGGATATAGTTGCTATAGTTCAAAAAGAAGTAAAAAAAAGAAAAGAAGCTGCAATAGGTTTTCGTTCTGGAGGAAGAGAAGAAGCAGCTCAAAAAGAAGAAGCTGAAGCTAAAATTTTAGAAGGATATTTACCTACTCAGCTTTCAAATGAGGAATTGACTAAAATTATAGAAACAACTATAACTGAAGTAGGGGCAACTTCCATTAAGGATATGGGCAAGGTAATTGGCATAGTTATGGGTAAAGTCCGTAGCCAAGCAGACGGTGGATCAGTAAGCAGTATAGTTAAAGAAAAACTTTCATGATTAATATAATTGTAAATTCAGATCCAAGATACAATATAAACCGCGCAGCTCTAAAAGCTGCAGTTTTGGAAGCTCTTATGAAAAATAGAGTTTCCGGCAAAATTGAAGTGGGGATTAATATTGTCGGGGATAGAAAAATGCACGAGCTAAACAATAAGTTCCGCGGCATTGACTCAACTACTGATATTTTATCTTTTGCGCTGGAGGATTCAAATCCTTCCAGTTTGCAGCATATCCCCAGAATTGGTTTTATTTCTTCACCGGATAAAATTTTAAGACTTGGAGATATTGTTATCTCTTACCCGGAAGCATTGGAAGATGCATCATATGATGGAACATCAGTTGATGATGAAATAAAAAGTCTTGTTCAGCATGGTATAAATCATCTTTTAGGAATTCACCACCTTTAATGAAAAATGAGAATATTGCTTACTATTTAAAATACCGTCCGCAAAATCTTGATGATCTGATTGGTCAGGAACAGGTTAAGAAAACTCTTCTTTCAGCCTTTTTAACGGGGAAGCTGTCCCATGCATATCTTTTTGTGGGACCGAGGGGAACAGGTAAAACCTCCACGGCAAGAATACTTGCTAAAATGGTAAATTGTGAAGGAGAGAACCCTCCCTGTAATAAATGTGATATATGTATTTCTATTACTGATGGATCGAATTTGGATTTAATCGAAATCGATGCGGCATCAAACAGGGGCATTGAGGATATAAGATCACTTAGGGAAAAGATAAAACTTTCACCAACCAAAGCTAAGAAAAAAGTTTACATAATTGATGAGGTTCATATGTTAACCACCGAGGCCTTTAATGCATTACTTAAAACTTTGGAAGAGCCGCCCAAACATGTATTATTTATTTTAGCTACCACCGAAGTTTCCAAAGTACCTCAAACAATTTTGTCCCGTGTTCAAAGATTAGATTTTAAATTGGCAACTATGTCTCAATTAATGGAAACTTTACAAAAAATTATCTTAATAGAAAAGATAGATATTGATGATGAGGCTTTAAAATTTTTAATCAAAAGATCAGATGGATCTTTTAGAGATGGGGTAAAACTACTAGATCAGATAGCTTCTATGGAAGGAAAAATTACATCTGAAGTTTTGGAAAAGTTTTTAAAATCTTCAAATTTTGAAAATCTTTTTAAACTGATAAAAGATTTTTCTCAAAAAGATACAACAGGAGCCCTAACTTTAATAGTTAAAGAACTAGAAGGCGGAGTTGATATAAAAGAATTTATATTTTCTTTAATGCACATTTTGCGAAATTTAGTTTTTATTAAAAATAATTTAGGGGACCAATTGGTCAAAGAAGATTATTCAGAGGAGGATTACCAAAATCTCATCAAAGTTTCTGAAAGTTTTACCAATCAGGATCTAGTGAAAAGTTTAGATATTTTACAAAAGGCATTGGAGAAGATGAAAACAAGTTCAATTCCATCGTTGCCTTTAGAGTTGTCAGTAGTGGAAATATGTGGATCAGAAAAAACTCATCCTCAATCTTCTATCATCGAAACTCTACCTTCCACTCTCGATCATCCATCGTCGAATGATCCTTCTGATATTTTGAAAATTAAAGAAAAGTGGACTTTTGTGCTGGAAACTATCAGACCATACAATTTTTCCTTGGAAGCCTTACTTCGCTCTATTAATGTAATTGAATGTAGCGATACGCAGGTTTTTATGGAGGTGCCATACTCTTTTCATCAAAGAATCCTGGAAGCTCCCAAGAACAAAGATATTTTAGAATCAATACTTTCTGAAATTCTAGGCAGGAACATTAAGGTTTCGACTGTTTTGGGTAATAGACCAACCAGGCAGGAAGATATTGCTAATATAGAACTGGCAGCAGATGATGATATTATCCGCGCCGCTGCAGAAATCTTCAGTTCTGACAGTGTAAATTAAGAATTGTCACTTGTCACAGTTTGAAATCTGTTATATTATCTTCGCATCAAAATGGCATTACACGTTGCTGCAAAAAAAATTCCTGGATTAATTAAAGAAGAAGCACATAGGCAAAAGTATGGACTGGAAATGATCCCTTCGGAAAATTATGTTTCAGCGGATGTACTGAAAGCTTTGGGTTCAATTCTTACCAACAAATACTCAGAAGGTTTTCCCGGCAGAAGATATTACGGCGGCAATGAGATCATAGATAAAATAGAAAATTATGCCATTGATTTAGCAAAGAAATTATTTGGTGTTCCGGTTGCGCTAGTCCAACCTTATTCCGGCTCTCCTGCAAATTTAATAATCACCATGGCTGTTTGTAATCCGGGTGATGTTGTTATGGGTTTGGCGCTATCATCAGGTGGACATTTAACTCATGGGGCTAAGTTGTCCTTTTCTTCTATTTTCTACAAAGCAGTAAATTATCATGTTGGAGATGATTGGAAAATAGATTTTGATGAGTTGGAAAAATTGGCCCAAGAAAATAAACCCAAATTAATCTGGGTAGGAACAACAGCTTATCCATTTAAGCTGGATTATAAAAAGTTTAGAGAAATTGCTGATATGGTAGGTGCCACCTTAGTTGCAGATTGCTCGCATATAACCGGCTTAATAATAGGAGGAGTACATGAGTCTCCTGTTCCATATGCAGATATTATTATGACCACAACTCATAAAACCCTCCGTGGTCCAAGAGGGGCAATAATTTTAGCAACTGAGCGAGGCGTCAAAAAAGATCCAGAAATAAAAGCTAAGTTGGAAAGAGCTCTAATTCCCGGAACCCAGGGTGGGCCGCATAATCATCAGACAGCAGCAATTGCCGTATCTTTGGAAGAGGCGCTAAAACCAAGCTTTAAAAAATATGCTGTGCAGATTGCAAAAAATGCTAGAGTTTTAGCTAAAGAATTAGGGACTGTTTCAGAGACTCATTTAATTCTTTTATCTTTAACTAAATATGGATACGGGATGGGTTATCAGGCCCAATATGCACTTGAGGAGGCAGGGATAACTGTTAATAAAAACACCATTCCCGGAGAACCGGCTTCTCCTTTTTATCCCTCCGGAATTAGACTAGGTACACCTGCGCTAACAACCCGTGGAATGAAAGAAAAAGATATGGTAAAAATTGCTGCTTGGATTAAAAGAGTTTTGGAGGAAATTAAAGGTTTGGATTTACCAAAAGAACAGGACAAAAGAAAAGAATTTCTGAAAGAGGTTAAAATAAAACTTCATCAAAACAAAAATCTTAAGAAAATAAGAACTGAGGTAGAAAGCTTTGCTGGAAAATTTCCTGTACCTGGTATATAATTAGTTATGACTAAAGTTTCCGGTAAAGATGTAGCAGAAGCAATTTTAAAAAAATTAGAAAAAGAAATTCAAAAAAATAATCTCCATCCGTCTCTTGCAATAATTTTAGCAAATAATAATCCCTCATCCAGAATTTATGTAAACAATAAAATAAAAGCAGCAAAAAGAATTGGCATTGATGCAAAACTTTATGAATTTTCTGAAAATGAATCTGAAGAATGTCTGGAAACAATTCAAGGATTGAACTCTGATCAAAAAATAAATGGAATAATAGTTCAGTATCCTGTTTATAACACCTGGAATTTTGATGAATTTGAAAATAGTATTTTCCCACAAAAGGATGTGGATGGGTTTTTAGAAAATTCTCCTTATTCTGGCGCCACGGCTTTGGCTGTATGGGAAATGTTAACTGCTTTTACCTATATAGAAGGATTTAGAAAAACAGAAGATTTTTTAAAAGGCAAAAAAATTGTGCTAATTGGTAAGGGTAAAGCAGCTGGAGGGCCGACATTTAAACTTTTAGAAAAAAAAGGGTTTAAGGTAAATGTGGTGGAAAAAGATACAGAAAATCCAACCCAAATTATAAAAAAAGGGGATGTAATAATTTCAGCAACAGGGGTTAAAAATATTGTGAATAAAAATAACTTAAAAAAGGATAGCTTTGTTGTTGGAGTTGGATTTGGAGACCTTAATGAGGAGGAAGTTTCAAAAATTGCTAGACTTTATAACCCAAATATTGGAGGAATAGGACCTTTAACAATTGTGAGCTTACTTAAGAATGTGGTAGAATCAGCAAAGAAAGCAAACTAAATATGGGACTGATGGATAATTTAAAACAACTTGGGGATCTTAAAAAAATGAGAGACCAGGCTATGGAAGTGCAAAAAAAACTGGCTGCAATTAAAATTACTGTAGAGCATAAAGGGGTGATAGTAGTGATGACAGCAGACCAGAAAGTTGTCTCAATTTCAGGTGAAATGGATCATGGGAAAATTACAGAGGCTATTAATGAGGCATTAAAGCAATCTCAAAAAGTAGCAGCTGATGAAATGAAACCAATGATGGGTGGGATGGGTATTCCAGGGATGTAAGAATATGTTTGAAGCTGTAGAAACAAATGTCGGTCATATAATAGCTGATGGAACAAGTACCAGAAAGGTAGCGCGGGCAGCTGCAACTTTAGCTGGAATTTCAAATATGGGAATTTGGGATCTATCTAATCACGGTGATGATCTTCGAGAAAGAGTTGCAGTTATTAGCCCCACTACTCTTAGGAGAATACAAAGACATCCAGATCCTGAGATAGATTATGAAATAACTGTAGGCAGGATTTACGATATTGGGCCAACAAATAGGTATATTGTAAGGGTAAATTCAGGAGTAGATTTAAGCTCTTTTGAAAATATCGGCGAACTGCTTAAACAATCTGAGCGAAATTCTTTTTTCGGAAAATTAAGATCACTTTGGAGCAGAGTTCATTTTACAATAGATGCAGCTAACGGCAAAAACCCCAATCAGTGGTAATTCCCAACAACTCTTGTTACAATTGTGCCCACTATGGCGCATGTTCCTAAACCTGTTAAGAATTTAATTGAGGCTTTTGAAAGACTTCCCGGAATTGGCCCCAAAACCGCAGAAAGATTAACCTTTTATTTACTCCATGCCCCAAAAGAAGAATCAGACATGCTGGCAAAAGCTGCTGTTGAGATGAAAGAAAAAACTAAAATTTGCTCAATTTGTTTTAACATAGGAGAAGAAGAGCCCTGTTATATTTGTGCAGATTCCACAAGAGACCAATCCATAATTATGGTTGTTGAAAATCCGCTGGATGTTATGTCTTTGGAAAAGGCAAACTTCAAAGGGTTATATCATGTTTTACATGGAGTGATTTCTCCAATGGATAATATCGGACCGGATGAGTTGCATATCAGAGAATTACTCCCAAGACTTAAGGGTGGAAAAGTAAAAGAATTAATTTTGGCAACTAATCCCACAATGGAAGGGGAGGCAACAGCCATGTATATTCAAAGACTTATTTCTCCGCTGGGAATTAAAGTTACCAGAATTGCCAGAGGCTTGCCGGTTGGATCTGATATAGAGTATGCAGATGAAACAACGCTGTCTCGGGCGCTTGAAGGACGTAGCGATTACTAATATACTTAACTCATGGCTGATAATGTAATGGGTGGAATAGGACAAATAACCGGGGAGGTTGGAGAGGTTGTCAAAGAAGTTGCCAAGGATGTTAAAGATGCGGTTGGAGAGGCCATAGAAGCCGGTGTTCAAGGAGCAGCGGGTTCTTCCTTAACTCCTCAACAGATTCAACAAAAGCAAGCAGAAGATCAAAAGAATTTAAGCGAAACCAGAAGAAAAATTGAATTCTTGAAGAAAATAGACCAGGAACAAAAAATAGTCAGAGAGGCAAATAAACAAAAAGAAACACAAAGGCTGCAAAATCAGCAGCAGGAAAAACAAGTTAAAGAAATAAAGTTGGAACAAAAGAAAAAACAGCCAATTAATCCGGCATTAGCCTTTCTTGGTAAACCTGAGAAAAAAGGAGGAGTAGGTGGTTAAGCTTTACAATTTTTTATCTCATAAAATAGAAGACTTTGAACCAATAAATCCACCTAAAGTTGGTTTTTATAGCTGTGGTCCTACAACTTATGATTTTGTACATATTGGCAATCTAAGGACTTTTATATTTGAAGATATTTTGCAAAGAGTACTGGAGATAGAGGGTTTTGAAGTTAAAAGAGTCATGAATATCACGGATATAGATGACAAGATAATAAAAGGGGCAAGGGAAAAGGGGGAAGAGATAAGTGAATTTTCAAAGCCTTATGAGCATGCTTTTATGCTGGATTTAGATAAACTTAATATCAAATATGCAAATGTTTTTCCTAAAGCAACAGAGCATATAGGACATATGATCAAATATATTGAGGAGTTAATTGAAAAAGGCCTAGCTTATGTGGAAAAAGACGGATCTGTATATTTTGATATTTCAAAGTTTCCAGATTACGGGAGATTGTCTGGAGTTGATAAAAGGGAGCTAAAAACTGGAACAAGAGTTTTATCAGATGAATATACAAAAGATAATGTTTCAGATTTTGCTTTATGGAAAGCAGTTACTCCCGATGAAGTTGGGTATGATTCACCCTGGGGAAGAGGCAGGCCCGGCTGGCATATTGAATGTTCTGTGATGAGCCAGGAATATTTAGGGATTACATTTGATATTCATGCTGGCGGGGTGGATTTAATATTTCCTCATCATGAAAATGAAATTGCTCAATCCGAGGGAAAAACATCTCACAAATTTGTAAACTTTTTTGTGGAAGGTGAACACTTATTAGTGGATGGCCAAAAAATGGCCAAGTCATCAGGAAATTTTTACAAGTTGAAAGACCTGGAAGATAAAAACTTTGATCCGTTTGCACTCAGATACCTTTGCTTAACAGCACATTATAGAGATAAACTTAATTTTACTTGGGAATCATTAGGCTCGGCACAAAATGCTTTGAATAATTTAAGAGAGCAAATCAGGGGTTGGGAAGTGTCTTCCGGCTTGTCAGAACAAGCTAATCTTCAAGATAACCCATTTTGGCAGAAGTTTGCCCAGGCTGCCAGAAATGATTTAAATATGCCACAAGCTGTTGGGGTGCTTTGGGAAATGGTACACAGTGATGATTCCATTTCTTCAAAAGCAAAAGTAATTTTAGAGATGGATAAAATTTTGGGACTAAACTTAAATGATTATTTAGGTAAATCGATTGAGGTACCTAAAGAAGTTATGGAGTTGATTGAAAAACGCGAAAATGTTAGAAAAAAAGGTGATTTTACTGCGTCGGATATAATTCGCAAGAAAATTAATGCAGCAGGTTATGAAATTGAAGATACTCCATCTGGACCAAAGGTAAAGTCGGTGGTAAACTAAATTCTTGTGGAAGATAATATTGTAACTATTGACGGGCCAACCTCAAGCGGCAAAAATTCAGTCGGATTTTTACTTTCCAAAAAATTAGGCTATCAATATATTGATACTGGAATGATTTATCGCGCCGGCTGTTTTAAAATGCTAAAACAAAATGTTTCTTCCCAAGATCTTGAAAAAATCCTGGAAATATATAGAAATTTAGATATAAAATTTGAAACCAATGATCATTGGAGAATGTTTTTAGATGGAATAGATGTAACTGATTTTCTGCATACGCCTGAGATTTCAAGATTAGTTCCCATTGTTTCTGCAAAGCCGCAGGTAAGACAGGCTATGAGGGAAATTCAAAAAAGACTGGGGGCAAACGGAAAAATTGTGATGGGTGGGCGGGATATTGGTTCTGAGATTTATCCTCAGGCAAAGTATAAATTTTTCCTGACAGCAACTCCAGAGGTCCGGGCCCGGAGAAGATTTAAGCAATTAATCCAAAAAAATCCAAGTATTAAATATGAGGATGTGTTAAAAGATATGGAAAATAGAGATCAGCAGGATATAACAAGGGAAGCCTCACCTTTGCGGGTGCCAAAAGATGCCATTACAATTGATAATTCTAATTTGAGTATTGAACAGACAGTTGATGAAATGTTGAAACATATAAATGCATAAGATCTCTACTTTAAAAAATGGGTTGACTTTAATAACAGTGGATTTGCCCCATTTGGATTCTGTCACAACCTTAGTAGCAGTTGGGGCAGGGTCAAGATATGAAACACGGAATATAAATGGGATATCCCATTTTCTGGAACACATGTTTTTTAAAGGTTCACACAAATTTCCAACAGCTGAACAGATTTCAAATTTAATTGATGGGATTGGAGCTATAAATAATGCTGCCACCAGCAAAGAAGTAACCTATTATTGGATAAAATCAGCAGGAAAACATATTGAACTGGCTTGCGATATTTTATCTTCAATGATTAAAGAGTCCCTTTTATCTAAAGAAGAAATTGAAAGAGAAAAAGGGGTAATTGTGGAAGAACTTAGGATGCTCCGCGATATTCCATCGCGTGTAGTTTGGGATCTTTATGAAAGGTTGCAATTTGGGAATCAACCTTTAGGTTGGGATTTGGGCGGGGATGAAAAAACAATAAATTCATTTGTTAGGGATGATTTTGTAAAATATATGGAATCTTTGTATTCCCCTAAAAATATGGCTTTAGTTTTTGCAGGTAAATTGCCCAATGATATTGAAGAGTTGGCTGAAAAATATTTTCTGGATCTTCCAGTAAAACCGCAGTCTAAATTCACT
>CAYICZ010000005.1:0-47684 GCA_964362195.1 uncultured Gammaproteobacteria bacterium
ATCCTGCAAGGTCCACACCAAGGAGCCCAAAAATCCAGAAGTTTAACCATAGGTTTTATATGTTAACAAGGACTTTAAAAATTGTCCAGGGGAAAATATTTTAGAATTTCCCGGAATTCTCTTTTTTAAGCAAAGTAGGTTCTATCAACTTTTCTCCTCCGGGAATCTTAGGTATTAGTAAAGAAGATTTATCCTGTGGAGTTAGAAAATTCATACCTGACTTTCGCGATAATTTCTGAAAAATTGGTCCTAATACTTCCCCTGCTTGATATCCCTCACTATATCCTACTCTATGTCCTAAGTTATATCCCGAATTATATGCTTGTTGCATTAGTCGATCAGATAGATCTTTGGCAGCTTCATAAATAGAGATTAATGATCTGGCAGTATTAAAACTTTTTGGTGAAAGTTTTTGGTCAAGGCCTAACAAAAACTGATCTCTGGCCCAAACAATCGCTTTACAAGCTCCACCATGATGATCCATGCTAGCTAGTTGTTCTAGAATACTAATCGTGGTTTCAGGAACAGGACGAGCAGAGAAAGTTCCACTGCCATCCTTAAATCCACGTCCATTGGTAACGACAGCTTCTATTACTTGTTGATAATTAGTTTTATTTTCTAGCATAAACAAATTATATCCTACTATAGGTTCTTTGTCAAGTTTAGTAACAAGTGTTAGTATATGCTCCATGCCAGATCTCCTTGATGATTTAAACCCGGATCAACAAAAAGCTGTAAAGATGACCGAAGGACCGGTTTTAATTTTGGCCGGGGCTGGTTCCGGTAAAACCAGAGTTTTAACTTATCGTGTGGCTTATTTAATCCAAGAAAAGAAAGTCCCACCGGAAAGCATTCTTATGGTTACATTCACTAACAAAGCCGCTGGAGAAATGAGAGATCGGATTTTGAAATTATTAAACTATACCCTAAACCCTATACCCTATACTCTACCTATCATGGGTACTTTCCATTCCTTCTGTGCCAAAATACTGCGTCGGGAAGGCAAAGTTTTAGGTCTCCCCCCAGGCTTTGCTATTTATGATGAAAGGGATGCTTTGGATGCTATCAAAGAAGCAATGGGAAATTTAGGCCTACTTTCCCAAAAAACTTCTCCGTCAGCAGTCAGGGCCACTATATCCGGAGCCAAAAATGAGTTAATTTCTTCTTTAGAATATCCTCAATATGCCAGAGGCTTTTTCCAGGAAACTGCGGCCAAAATATATCTGGAATATCAAAAAATTCTGGAGCAAAATCATGCTTTGGATTTTGATGATTTACTCTTATATGTTATTAAGTTATTTCAGACAGATCCGACTATTTTAACCCGTTATCAAATTCAATTCCGTTATATATTGATTGACGAATATCAGGATACAAATCCAGCCCAATATCTAATTTCCAAATATTTGGCCCAAAGGTCCAAAAATATTTGTGTGGTTGGAGACGCTGCACAATCGATTTACTCATTCCGCGGAGCAGATTTTAGAAATATTGTTAATTTTGAAAAAGATTATCCAAATTGCAAAATTTTTAATTTAGAGCAAAATTACAGATCCACTCAGAATATTTTAGATACAGCACACTCAATAATTTCCAAAAATAAAACTCATCCGATTTTGAAACTTTGGACAGAAAAAAAAGCCGGTGAAAAAATAGAAATTGTTGAAATAAGAAATGAGGTTGAAGAAGCTTTATTTATTTTATCTAAGCTGGAAAGAGAAAGGTTTTCTGACTTTGCAATTTTGTATCGGACAAACGCCCAATCCAGATCTTTGGAAGAACAGTTCTTAAGAGCGGGTGTTCCTTATAAATTAATTGGCGGGATCAGCTTTTACGCCAGAAAGGAAATAAAAGATGTCTTATCTTATTTGCGTCTTATGCAAAATCCTAAAGATTCAGTTTCTCTCAAAAGAGCAGAAAAAATTGGCAAAACAAGGCTTGCAAAAATCATGGAACTTTATGCAGAAATCTCAAGCCATTTGGATCAATATTCCACTTTAGATTTATTGGATAAAATCCTGGCAGTCAGCGGCTATCTGACTCACTTAGATGATGGGACAGAAGAAGGAAAAGGTCGGATAGAAAACGTTAAAGAACTTAGATCTGTGGCAGAGGAATTTTCTGCTTTAGTGGATTTTTTAGAGCAGGTGGCTTTGGTGGAAAATGGATATGATAGAAAAGAAATTGGAGATGCAGTTACGATGATGACTCTACACTCTGCCAAAGGCCTGGAATTCCCGGTTGTTTTTATGGTTGGCATGGAGGAAGGGTTATTTCCACATTCCAGAGCAATGCTTGATGTAAATGAATTGGAGGAGGAGCGAAGACTTTGTTATGTAGGAATAACCAGAGCCAAAGAAAAGCTATATTTAACCTATACCAGACAAAGACTTTATTTTGGGACCAGATCTAATAATTTAGTATCAAGGTTTTTGTCAGATATACCTCAGGAGTTAGTTACAACTAATGCACAATTTAAAGATGAAGAAGACTGGCTTAGCGCATAAGATGGAAAGATATTTAGGTATTCTACTTATAATAGGCCTGAGCTTTTTTGCTAAAAACTTTATGTCTACTCCACAAGTCTTAGGAGAATCTTCCTCGCCTCCAACGGAAACTCTACCTGTTAATCAACCTGTCACTACTCAATCTTCTTTTACTGAAAAACTGCACGATGAAACAGAAGTTTTACCTAAAAATACTATTTATCAGGATGATCCGGAAACAGAAGCAGGCATAGATAAAACTTTAGATGAAGGGGAAGACGGCAAAAAGGTAACTATCATAAAAATTACCTACTATAAACCAGCCACCACCTCGGAGGTGGGCTTTGACTCCTCCGAGGTGAGTCGGGGTGAAGAGTACTCAAGGGAAATTGTTTCTTCAGAAACCACCCCGGCAAAAAACAGGATAATACAGCGGGGAACAAAAATTGTCTGGCGAACGCTAGATTCTGCAGATGGAGAAATTCGCTATTGGAAAAAAATAAGAGTTTGGGCAACTCATTATGACCAGTACTGCGATGGCTGTAATGAATGGACAGCAATAGGAATGAGGGCTGGCAAGGGAGTAATTGCAGTTGACCCAAAAGTGATACCACTTCGCTCCAAAGTGTACATTCCGGGATATGGTACGGCCATAGCAGGCGATACCGGCGGAGCCATCAAAGGAAACATTATCGACCTAGGTTTTGATGATGCCAAAACAGCAGGCTGGCGCGCCAAATTTGTCGATATTTACCTTTTATAATGTCCTTGCGAGGAGCGAAGCGTGGGAATCTTTATTGGGTAAATTTAAAAGTAGAAAGAATCTGGCTCAGAATTTCTTTTCCTTCTTCGACCGGGTTAGACCTTAGCAAAATACCAATATCACCTTTAGTAAGCCAAACCATATAACCAGCCGATCCAGTTGGTTGTTGAGGCTCAAACTGTGTAGCAGAAATCCCTTCAATGGTAACTAGTCTATAAGAAACATTTTTCATATAAGTATCTTTTAATGTTTTTTGGTTACCTATTAAATCTTTATAATAAATTTGATCAAGAAATTGTTCTGCAGATAAATTTCCTGCATTCTCATAAATGTTTACTGAAATGCCCTTTTTAACTGGTCCAATAATGGGCTCTTCAAAAAATGGAATTGTTGTAGTTTTATTTTGTAACCAATCCTCAGGATATTTAAAAGAAAAACCGTATTTTGTATTTTTATATATTTTCCAAGTTAAAGTTTCATCAACTGGACTAGGAGTTGAAGTAGGTTGTGGGGTTTGGGAAACAACTGGGTTTGCAGTTGATGTTGTTCGATTATTATAATAATTGGTATAAATCAAGACTCCACCAGTTATAGCTAGAACCACCACTCCAACTATTATCCACAAAACAGTTTGTCCTTTTTGCATTATAAGAATTTAAAAGTAGATAAAATTCTATCGCCCTCTTCTCCTATTATCCTAAACAAATACATCTTTCCATTATTTGATATATACACATATTTAGGAACGCCTGGTTGATAAGAAACTATTTTAGACTTCGCCATTATCCCGCTGATTGTTGCTTCGCTATCTAATGTAACATGTCCTTTTGAAACATAATCAAAAACCCCCCAAAGAAATGGATAATACCAGTATTTATCAAACCAGCTATCGATGCTTAAATTATCCGGATTATCAAAAACCCAAAGAGTAAAAGGATTTGTATCAAAACTGTTGTCTTTATCCAAAATTACAACTCCTGATAAAAACTTTCCCGGCTCATACATAACATAACCTTCAAAATTCTTCCTAAAATTTCCCCCACCTCTTTGATTAAAAGCTTCTTCTGTATCTTCCTGTACCTTCAAATCTTTGGAATATTGAAATTCGAATTCTTCATTTGAATAGGTTTGAGTGTTACTTATGGCATTTTTTACTACTGGGGCAATCTGTACGGATTGGGTTTTTGATGAGTTTAAATATACATACCCACCCACTAATATTAGCAGTCCAACAAAAATTAACAAAAGCTGGGCAGAACCTTTTTGCATCCTTTACATTATATACACTGTTTGTTAATATCTGCCAATGGCTAAAAAAACTCAAAGCTTAACTACACTGCCGGGTGGAAAATTAAATAATTATTTGAATAACATCTCAGAAAATTTTTTAGATTTTTTAAAATCTAAAAAACTATATTTAATTATTTTAATTCTGGGAATTTTACTGCTGGCTGTTTATAAAAAAAGCTGGTTTATTGCAGCAATAGTTAATGGTACACCTGTTACAAATTTAGAATTGCAATCAAAGCTTAATACTCAATTTAAAACTCAAACCCTAGATCAGATGATTAATGAAAAAATAATTCTTTTGGAGGCCACAAAAAATAATGCCCTCCCTACTCAGCAAGAAATTGATCAAAAAATTGCAGAGCTTGAAGAAAGTGTTGGAGGAAAAGATACACTTGATTCTCTTATTACTCAGCAGGGACAAACCAGAAGCGGTTTAAAAGATCAAATCATGATACAACTGGCAATAACAAAACTATATGACAAAGAGGCAACAGTTTCAGCAGATGAAGTATCAAAATTTATAGAAACTAATAAAGACCAGCTAAGAGCTACTGATTCTGCAGGGCAGCAAGCAGAGGCAACTAATGCCCTAAAACAACAAAAATTGTCACAAATATTTTCCCAAAAATTCCAGGAACTCCGTCAAAAAGCAAATATTAAGATTTTCTAGTACAATGATCGCATGGATTTGCGGCCAGTTACCAGAAAGCTTCAATATAATAAATTAATAACTCATGTTATCCAATCTTGGGAATGGGGGGAGTTTAGACAAAAACTGGATATTCCAGTTAAACGATTTGGTATATATAAAAATAATAAATTAAAAAGTGTTTTCCAGTTAACTTTTCACCATATACCATTTACCAACAGATTTGTCGGTTATTTACCCAAAGGTCCATTACCGGATAAAGATTTAGCAGAGGCTTTGAAAAAAATTGGCAAAGAAAATAACTGTGCATTTATAAAAATAGAACCGGACGTCATTGCGAGCGAAGCGAAGCAATCTATTCCAAAACAATTCCTATCATCTCCAAAGCCGCTTTTCACGAAGTATAACTTCGTTTTAGATTTAACAAAATCCGAAGAAGAACTTCTAAAAGATATGCATTCTAAAACAAGATACAACATTAAGCTTGCCCAAAAACATGGGGTTATAGTTGAGGAAAGATTGGATGACCAAGCTTTCAAAATTTATCTAAAACTTTACTTTGAAACAACAAAACGCCAAGGATATCACGGCCACAATGAAAACTATCATAGAAAAGTCTGGGAAACATTAAGAGATGCCAGGATGACCCGCTTACTTATTGCCTCGCTAAATAAAGAACCTTTAACTGCCTGGATGCTAATTAATTTTAAAGATACGCTATATTATCCGTATGGGGGTTCCTCTAAATCCCATCCTGAGGTAATGGCTAATAATTTAATCTGCTGGGAGGCAATTAAATTAGGCAAAAAAATAGATCTTAAAAAATTTGACATGTGGGGGGCACTCGGACCCAATGCAAACGCCTCTGACCCCTGGTTTGGATTTCATAAATTCAAACAAGGATACGGTGGAAAATTAGTCGAATATATGGGGACTTTTGACTTGGTTTTTGACTGGCCAATTTATTTAGCCTTTACTGCTGTAGATAAATTAATGCCCCTTAAATTATTCTTTTTAAAATGGACATCACGTTAATCATTTCAGGTGGAATTTTACTTGGCTGTTTAATTGCTCTATCCTGGTTTGCCGGATCAGATGCTCCATATGTTCCAACTAAAGTTACTCGAATTAAAAAATTATTAAAAAAAATTAATTTAAAAAATAAAAACTTTTATGAGCTAGGGTCCGGAGATGGAAGAGTAGCAATGGAAGCTGCAAAATTAGGTGCAAATGCATATGGTATAGAACAGTCGTACTTGCGAGTTTTGTACTCCAGATTTAGATCAGTAAAAAATGCTCATTTTATTCGTAGAAGAACTTCGTTCATTCATGGTGATATTTTCAAACAGAATTTATCAAATGCAGACATTGTTTTTGTTTTTCTGCTCCCGAAAGGTGTAGAAAGATTAAAGCCAAAATTAAAAAAAGAATTAAAAAAAGGAACTATTATTATTACCCAAACTTTTCATTTTAAAAATTGGAAACCTTATAAAAAGATTTTAATTACAGATAAAGCTAAACCTAATACTTTACTTGGACCAAATAAATTAGAGGGAGATTTTTGGCTATACCGTGTTTAAAATCCTAATTTTTCTCCAACAAATATAAGGGTAATTCTTCCAGGCTTTATTTCCCTGTTAATAATTAGTATCTTTGATACAAAACTACCTGCAGTTAAATTATACAGTTTATTCAATCTATCTGACTCCAAAGGTAGTACATACTCATAAATTCTCTTCATTCCTTCATCCATATTTTTAACAATTTTTTGCGTTCCAACCACCCAAATTACATGGGGAGATCCTGCTGCATAAGCAGGCAATTGAGAACCTGTATTTGAGGCGATTAAAACATGACCATCTGTAGTAACAACATTTACACTGCCAACCGACCACTGTGGGGCAGATCCAATTTTGAGCATTTCCTCGCTTTGTGTTTCCCGATCCATAGAATTTAGCTTGTTTTTAACAGAATTATATTCCCCACCTTCCTGAACTTCTTTAGAGATTCCCAATGTGTCTATTGTCACAGAAGACATTGTCATTACTTCAGCGCCTGCTGGAATAAGAGAAAAAACTTCTTTTTTTGCTTGTTCTCCAGTTTCAACAAACCTGGCATCAATACCATTGGCTGCTAAAGCCTTAATTGTTTTATCTATAGTTTGTTTATCTGCTAATTGGTCCCATTTACTCATAAAGGGATGTTTATTATAACGTAATTATCTCTTTTGGGGAGTTGGTAAGTTGTCTTAGGCCTGTTTTTTCCAGCACGTATAAATCCTCTATTCTAACTCCGCTAAAACCTTCTATATATATTCCGGGTTCTATGGAAAAAACCATTCCTTCCTTTAAAATATCACGGCTTTTAGGTGAAAGTGCGGGGTGTTCATGAACTTCAAGGCCTATTCCATGACCCAAAGAATGGGGAATTGTTGGAAAACCTTGTGATCTAATATATTTTCTAGCCACCTTGTCCACCTCTTTGGCCTTTAGCTCCTGACTATTTTTTATTGCTCCGTTTATAAATTCAACTGCTTTTTGCTGTGCTTCTGAAACAACTTTATACATCTTTTCTTGTTTACTGGAGGGGTTACCAAAAAATATAGTCCTTGTCATATCAGAACAATAGCCATCTACTTTTGCTCCAAAATCCAGCAAAATTAGTTTATCGTTAATCGTTAATCGTTTATCACCTGTTTGATGATGCGGCACAGAAGAATTTTTACCAAAGGCCACAATTGGGTTAAAAGAAAATTCTGCTCCATTTTCCTTGATGAACTTTTCCAGCTCATGTGCAATTTCTTTTTCACTTACTCCAACTTTAATTTTTTTTAAAATAAAGTTAAACGCTAAATCTCCAATCTGGCAAGCTTTTTCTATTTTGCCCAACTCCTCATCATTTTTAATAGACCTTAAATTACTTACATTAAAATGTTTAAGATTTTTAAAATGTTTCTTCAAAACTTTATGTTCGGTAACTGTCAGATTATCTTCTTCAATTCCTAAAGTCTTAATTTCTTTTTTATGTTTTTTAAAAAGTTCTTCAACTAATTTATTGTTTCCTCTTTCAAAAAGTTTTAAATGGGGGACTTGTTTTTTTACCGCCTCTGAATATCTCCCATCAGTAATAATGTAGGCAAAGTCTTGTCCCACAAATAAATAGGCCTCCCTTTCCTCTTTGGAAAAGTTTGTAAATCCGCTAAGGTATGAAATATTGGAAACACTGGAAATAAAAACCCCATCTAATTTTTCTTTTTTGAGTTTTTGTCTGATATTTTGCAATCTGGCTTTAAACATAAAGCTTATTCTATCAAAAAGCAAAGCTATTTTTTAATTGTTGTTCAACTTGATAAGAATTTGCATGAGATAAATAACCTAAATAAGATTGTAAAGAGGCGTTAAAGTTTTCTGATTCCAGCTTCTCTTTTAACCTTTTAAATATTCTTCTTTTTGTTCTAGTCCTGGGTAAAATATAGTGCGGCAAAACTATATACCCTAAAAAATCTATTCCCCAAGTTAGTTTTCTTAAAATAATCTTTTCAGGATGAAGTTGGAGTTTTAACTTATCCTGTAAAAATTCTCTTACATTTGCTATATAGCTTCGTAAGGTGAGACCTTGTGTGCCTAGAATGATAAAGTCATCCGCATAACGCAGATAGTATTTAATTTTTAGATTATGTTTTACAAATTGATCCAGTTCATTCATGTAGATATTAGCAAATACTTGAGAAGTTAGGTTACCCAGCGGAATACCGGAAGGAAAACTCTCAATCACCTGGCTCAACAACCATAAAATATTTTGATCCTTAATTTTTCTTTTTAAAAGATTGAGTAAAATACCATGATTAACTGAGGCAAAAAACTTCTTTATATCAAGCTTTAAAGCCCAACATTCCTTTGTATTGTTTTTGGAAACAATCCTGGTAAATTTTACTAATCTATCTACTGCTTTATGGGCTCCTTTCTCCAATCTACAAGAATAACTGTCATAAATAAAACTTTTATCAAATAATTTATACAAATATTTATACAGCAAGTGGTGAATTACCCTATCTGTTATATCTGCTTTATGAATATGCCTTTGTTTTGGGTCTTGAACATAAAAAGCAAGGTAGCCTCCATGTTTGTAAGTTTTATCCTCTAATGACCCGTGCAGCTCAAACAAATTATCTTCCAAGTTTCTTTCAAAAATCTGGACGTCTTTTCTTTTTCTTTTGCCTTTCCTGAATTCACCCCATGCTTGAAATAAATTTTCAACTGATATAATCTCAGAATAAGATTTATGAGTTCCCATATAAAGGATCCTTCCACACACACACACTGCCTAAACTTGAGCCCGATATCCCAATTTTTATCAAACTCTACGATTTTTACAAAAATTTGAGTCAGTTCCTGCCTCTTTTTCCAAAGACCAAACGATATACCTTAGGTCAAAAAATTGACCAAATAACCCTGGATATTATTGAACTAACCATTACGGCAACCTATTTAACCAGAGAACAAAAACTGCCGGTCTTACAAAAAATCAGCACAAAATTAGATCTCTTAAAAATACTCTTACGAATAGCCCAGGAGACTAACTGTCTGGAAAATAATAAATACCAACAATTAGTCTCCCAAACCATTGAAATTGGCAAAATGCTGGGTGGCTGGATTAAACTTTTAAGATAGGGCGCTATCAGAGGACGAAAGGCCAAATTGTCATTGTGATTATCAGACCAATTGTAGTTGACGTTCGCTAAACCACCATTGTCAGAGTTACCACCAATCAGACGGTTATCAACCTCAAATAAGTACCCAAATCCGTAAAATTTACCCCACTGTAGTTCGATTGCTCTCACTACTGTATTTTATCCGCCCCCTACTGTACAGTAGGGGAACAAAGATTCAGGTACGTAGCTTCCCTTTCCTTAATTTTGTTGGAGATTTACTCTTTTAATCTCGCTTGGAGATCAAAACTCTCAAATCTTTTTCCAGCAAAAAATTCGGTGATCCCGATGGTAGCTTCCACTGGGATTCATTAACCTTATCAGAAAAATTTTAGAATAAATCAGTTCAAGTTTTCAAGAAGTAAAAATTCCAAGGGTTTTAGAACAAGGGACAAGCTACCAAGTTATCAAGCTCTGATTCTGGGAAGAGAATTCTACCAGAGGACGAAAGGCCAAACGGCCATCGTGAAAATCAGACCAAACGTAAGAGACGTACGCCAAACCACCAGGGACAGAGCGACCACCAAACAGACGGTCATCAACCCCAAATTTATCTTCAAATCCCTCCCAGGTATTTGCTTCTCCTAAATGCGGTAAACGCAAATTTCCTACGAAATTAAATTCAGCTGCCTTAAGACGTCTTATTTTAGCCTGCCCCTGCGCTATTGCCTCTATTAACCTCCACCTTTCAGCCAACCTTGGAAATACAACCTGATCTTGTTTATCCATAGATACTCCAAAACGGGATTCACCCGGTAGGTGCTTAACATGCTCGGGAACGTCAATCTGACCTTCATTTCTGGCTTGAGCCAAAATCAACCCCATTTGTTCATCTCTCTCAAACATCTGTTTACCGCCAGCATAGTTTGGTCTTCTGCTTTCATCAATAAGTGCCCAAAAAGCTCCAATTCTTAAAGCGTCAGGGCTTACTTTACCTGCCCTTATTTGATCGAAAACCCATTGCTGCAGCTTTATCCATCCATCAGGTAAAGGCGAATCAAGTCTTGTCTCTCCCAAGGGAAAATAGATAGGTTTCATAACACCAATTCCCTCTCCATCTGTCACTCTCTGGCTTTCGAAAAAAATTGCAGGTGGCTCTGCAATAAAAATATCGGGAGCCAAATTCTTAAAAGGTTCTCCTAACTCAACCCTGGTTTTTTCAACCAGTTGAGCAGGTGTTAATATTTCAGTTACCATATTGCAGGGGATATTATCACAGTTATAGGTCGTTTGTCAAATATTCTCCGCTTGGTTATAATCCAACCATGAAGCTTCTTCATTTTTCTGACATTCATATTGGTATGGAAAATTATGCTAAATTAGATCCGGAAACCGGGCTTTCTACAAGACTGTTAGATTTTTTTAATACTTTTGATTTTATTGTTGATACTGCTTTCAAGGAAAATGTAGATGCGGTAGTTTTTGCAGGAGATGCTTATAAAACCAGAGACCCAAATCCTACTCAGCAAAGAGGCTTTGGTGAAAGAATTGCCAAAATTGCCAAAAAAATTCCGGTGGTTTTGGTAGTGGGAAATCATGATACCCCCAATGCCGAAGGCAAAGCCAACACTTTGGATATTTATTCCGCTTTGGAAATTGATAATGTTTATGTTTCCAGAAAACCAGAGTTACTTAGAATCCCTACTAAGTCAGGTAACTTACAAATAGTCACTTTACCCTGGCTTCATAAAAATGATTACAAAACTGTCGGGGATAAGTTAAATCTTTTGTACGGAAAAATTACTAAAGATTCCCCTGCCATATTTTTATCACACTGTGAGGTGGAAGGAGCATCTTACGGATCAGAAAAAGGACTTGCCATTGCCAATGACGTCACAATTCCCCTGCCATTAATCCAGAATAAAAAATTATCTTATGTTGCCTTAGGACACATTCATAAACATCAGGTCCTGGCAAAAAATCCTTTGATTGTTTATTCCGGCTCCCCGCAAAGAATAGACTTTGGAGAAGAAAAAGAAGAAAAAGGAATTATTTTAGTTGATATTCCTAAAGCAGGAACTGCGAGTTTTCAGTTTATTCCTACCCTTGCTAGAAAGTTTCTAACAATTGCTGTGGATCTAATTGGAAATGATAAAGACCCTACCAAAACTATAATTAACGCAATTGAAAAAGCTGACATTAAGGATGTAATTGTCAGGGTAATTATAAATATTCCCAAAGAATGCGAGGCCGAAATACAAATGGATAAAATTAAAAAAGCTCTGTCTTTGGCAAATTTTATCGCCGGAATTTCCAGGAATATTGAAAAAGTGGAAAGAATAAAATTTGATGGCAGTAAACAAGTAGAATCTTTAACTCCGGTTGAAGCTTTAAGAAAATATTTTGAATTTAAAAAATATACATCAAGCAGGCAAAAAGAATTAGAAAAAGCCGCTGCCCAAATTTTGGAATCTTAGTATGAAAAATGCAAAAATTAAAGTTGTTATATTTATATTTTTAAATGGAGAAAAAATCCTCATTGAGAAAAGGATTATAGAAAATTTTACCGGGGAACAATATCTAATACCTGGTGGAGTCGTTAAACAGTTGGAAAGTTTAGAAGATGCATTAAAAAGAGAGATTAAAGAAGAGTTAGGTATAATCCCTTTAGAATTCACGCCTATTCCTTCCACAAACATTAAAGGCTTAAAAAATCAACATCTTTTCCCTTTCCTTATTAATAAGTGGACCGGAGATTTCCCAAAAAATGTTTTAGATAACGGTAATTCCCTAGATTGGTTGGAATTTGACGAAATATTAACTACTCCTATAGTTCCAACTAGAAAAATAATCGAGGCTTTGAAAAAATATTTATCAAAATGATACCAGTTAACCTTAAGTTATCAAATTTTACATCATACGGCCAAAACCCACCTGAATTGGATTTTACTAAATTTAAGCTAGCTGCCATCTCAGGCTTAAACGGAGCAGGTAAATCCTCTTTACTTGATGCAATCACCTGGTGTATTTGGGGAACCTCCCGTGCTGGGGAATCATCAGATGATTTAGTTCACTCAGGTGCAGAAAATATGCAGGTAGAATTTTCTTTTGAGCTAGACGAACATATATGCACAATCAAAAGAAGAAGGGTTAAAAAAAGCGGAGGATCAAGCGCACTCGAGTTTTGGAGTAATTCACATAATCTTACTGAGGGAACTATTAAAGCAACTCAGGAAAAAATTATAAATACTCTACATTTAAGTTTTGAAACATTTACCAACTCATCTTATATAAGGCAAGGTCACGCAGATGAATTTACCACCAAAGGCCCAACAGATAGAAAAAGAATATTAGCTGATATTTTAGGTCTGTCTCATTATGATTCTTTAGAAGAAAAAGCAAAAGAGAAAAGTAAAGAGATCCATACTCAGTTACAGTTACTTGATTATCAACTGCTGGAAATTGAAGCAGAGTTAGCTCAAAAGGTTGATAATGAGGAAAGGCTAAAAATAGCTGAGGAAAAAATATCCTTAGTGGAAAAAGAGGTTGAAAAATTAGAACTTAATATCAAGCAACTCCGGGATGAAAAAGAAAAATTCACCATTATTAATGAGCAACGACTAAAAATTGAGCAAAATTTAATAGCTGGCAAAGCGGAGTTAGATGAAATTTTAGTTCAGGGTAAATCTAGAGCTGATCGAATTAAGGTACTGGAAACAAATGTAGAAAAAATGCCGGAGATTGAAAAAGCGCTTTTGCAATTAAAGGATTTAAGAAAAAGAAAAGACGAATTGGACCAACAAAGACAAAAAAAATCAGAAATTGAAAAACAGATTGCAAATATAGCAGAAGATTTAGCAGTTAAAAATACAAAAATAGAACAGCTAAAAAAAGAATTGCTGGGAATAAAAAATCAACTTATCGATCTTAAAAAAGAAGGGGCCAAATGTCCCACCTGTAATCAGGAAATAGACAAAGATCACAAAAATAAAGTTAAAAAAGATCTATCAGAAAAACAAATTGAAATAGAAGAAAAAATAAAACAAATTGATACAATGCTAGAAGATAAAGAAATCAAAAAATTAGAAGTCTATCTAAGGACATTACCAGAAACTGAAAATTTATCTCAAATCAGCAAACAACTGGAAGAGCTAGAAATCCTACAAGACCAAAAAGAAAAACTTGTGGGACTAAGTAGCGAGCTGGAAACTGAGAAAAAAACTGTAATTGAACTTAGGGTCTTTTATAAAAACAAGCTAACTTCAATACAAAATTTGGAAAAAGAAAGTAAAGAGTTTCCGGATTTATCTTCCAATTTAACTCAGTTAAATGAAAGCATTTCTCAAAAGGAATCAATGCTTTTTAATTTAAGATCCGAGGAAAAAAATGCCAGAGACATTTTTGGACAGGTTAAACAGCTAATATCCAGATCTCAGCAACTGGAAAAACAAAAAGTTTTAAATCAGGAAAAGAAAAATAATCTGGAAAAAGAAAAAAATATATATGATGAACTGGCTTTAGCTTTTGGGAAAAAAGGAATACAGACCATGATAATTGAGGCCTCTATTCCGGAAATTGAGGATGAAGCAAATAAACTTTTAGAAAAATTAACCGAGGGTAGAATGAAAGTTTCGCTTATTACTCAAAAAGAAACCAAGACTAAACTATCCGGAGGAGAAAAAGGAATTGTGGAAACGCTGGATATTATAATTTCTGATGAAATGGGTGAGCGGCCTTATGAGATGTATTCAGGAGGTGAAGCTTTCAGGATAAATTTTGCCATTCGTTTGGCAATCTCAAAATTATTAACTCACCGGGCCGGTGCAAAACTGCAGTTTTTAGTAATAGATGAGGGCTTTGGGTCACAGGATGCACCAGGTCGGGCAAGGTTAGTTGAAGTCATAGATGCAATCAAGGATGATTTTGAAAAGATTTTAATTATTACACATATTGAAGAACTAAGAGATGAATTTCCGGTTAGAATTGAGGTTTCCAAAGAAAGTTCCGGCTCCACTTTCAAAATAATCGGGGCTTAAGCTTAACATTTGAAAATTATCGTACTTGGATAATTAATTTGGAGCCAAGAGCTTGAGTTAGTTTTTCCAAAAAAGCAATGGATGGATTAGAATTTCCACCTTCTACTCTGGCAATAGCAGATTGTCTAGTCCCTATCTTTTTGGCAAGCTGCGCTTGAGTCAAACCTTTTTTAATCCTAGCTCCAATTAGCTGGGAAATCAAAGCATACCGAGGCTTAAGCCTCTCATACTCCCTGGCAACCTCCTTATCCTTTAATAATTCTTTTTTAACAGTTTTCCAATTTTCCATATTGAAATTATAACATATACGTTATGTCATTTCAAGATAGCAAAACGCTGCTTAGAAGCTTCTATCTCTTTTATCGGAGTCTTTGGAGTCTTCTTTTTAAAAACATGCAATAAGTAAACATTTCTACCTTTAAACCCATAGATGATTCTTACTTCTTGTTTTCCTCGGATTCTTAGCTCGTATAAGTCTTGAGTCAGTTTTTTTGAATAAGGCATTCCCAGAAGAGGACCGTGCTGCTGTAAGAGATCAATCTCGCTGGTAATTTTAGAGATTGTATTTGTGTCAAGAGATTTTATAAATTCTTTAACAATTTTTTCTCCTCTTGCTGTTTCAAAAAATTTTATTTCCCAACTGCTTTCATCTTCCATAAACTCATCATAACAAAAATTTCTGATTTTAAGTTACAATAATTTCATGCTAAAAATTCTACCTAAGATTATTCCTGTTTTAATTTTTTGGGCAATTTTTGGATATGTGGTTTTACAAGTTCCCTACCCGGATTCTTTAACTCAAGCAAATCCAACTCAACTTTTGGCGTTTTTTTTATCCCTATTTTT
Source organism: uncultured Gammaproteobacteria bacterium (assembly GCA_964362195.1). GTDB lineage: Bacteria > Patescibacteriota > Microgenomatia > Daviesbacterales > UBA10151 > CAYICZ01. Next base: position 15,719 of record CAYICZ010000005.1, read on the forward strand.
GGCAATTACTTTCACTCTCAACATCTTTTTAAAAAATATTTTTTCTTCCTGTTCAATCTCTTTGGGGCTGATCTTTTTGCTAATTCTTAAAGCCTTAGACTCTTTAAATTTGGTTACAGGGATTTTGACAACAGTAGCAATAGGACTTCTGATAAGTTATTTTAGAAAAATAAAAAGGAAAAATTTGACTAAAATCCTAAAAATCCCTAAACTGACGCATGTACGACAGTAAAAATAATGAGAAAATTTTACCTAACAACAGCCATACCATATGTTAACGGCTTGCCCCATGTGGGCCACTCATTGGAATATTTTCAGGCAGACACTGTCAGAAGATATTATCAAATAAAAGGGTATGCGACTTTACTCCTCTCCGGAGCGGATGAAAATGCTTTAAAAAACGTTCAGGCAGCAGAAGCGGAAGGTTTACCAGTCCAGCAGTTTTTAGATAGAAATTCTAAAATCTGGCATGATACTTATGAATTTTTAGGGGTGCATTTAGATATTTTCCAAAGAGGTTCGGACAAAGATAAACACTGGCCAGGAGTACAGAAGCTTTGGAAACTTTGTGAAGAATCAGGAGATATTTATAAAAAAGCATACGAGGGTCTTTATTGTGTCGGTTGTGAATCTTTTAGGACCGCCGAAGAATTAGTTGATGGAATTTGCCCGATTCACCAAAAAAAACCGGATCAAGTCAGTGAAGAAAATTATTTTTTTAGATTATCTAAATATCAGGATAAATTAATTCAAATCATTGAATCAAATGAACTTAAAATTACTCCGGAAAACAAAAGACAGGAAGCTCTGTCATTTATTAAATCAGGTTTAGAGGACTTTAGTATCTCAAGATCCAATGAGAGAACCGGAGGCGTTGGAGTACCTGTACCGGGAGATCCTAATCAGAAAGTATATGTCTGGTTTGATGCTTTAGCTATTTATATGACAGGGATCGGTTTTGGCGCTGATGAAAAAAATTGGGAAAAATGGTGGCCGGCTGATTTACATATTATTGGCAAAGACATTAACAGATTCCATACAGTTTACTGGCCGGCTATGCTTTTATCAGCCAAGTTGTCACTTCCAAAACAAATATTAATTCATGGATTTGTTAATCTAAAAGGAGAAAAAATTTCTAAGTCTTTAGGGAATGTGATATCTCCTCAAGATGTGGTCAAAGAATATGGCTTGGAACCCTTAAGATATTTTATGCTATCACAAATCCCCATAGACAGTGACGGTGATTTCACTGATGAAAGATTTAAAGAAGTCTATAATGCGGATTTGGCAAATGGATTAGGAAATTTAGTTGCCAGAGTTGCCAAACTTTGTGAACAAAATAACATTACCGCATCAGATGGATCTAATGTCTGGTGCGCTGATTTGGAAAAATTTATGGAAGAGTTTAAATTTAATGAAGCAGTTGCTGTTATCTGGAAATTGATAACTGAGGCAGATAAAAAAGTAAATGAAGAAAAACTCTGGGAGTTGGAAGGTGAAAAAGCAAGAGTGGTTTTGGAGGATTTAGTTAAAAGAATCCAGGCAATCGGTTTTAATCTCCAGCCATTTTTACCCCAAACAGCCCAAAAAATCTTAACCCAATTTTCAGGGCAGATAAAATCGTCCGCACCTCTTTTCCCAAGAATTTAAGTTAGTGAAAAGTATTTTTCTACTGCTTTAAAATGGCCTTCTTTTGGTAATTCTTGGAAATTTTCTTTATTGACCCATTTATGTTCTGTATGTTCATCACTTAAAGTTATTTCTCCTGAAATATATTTACACTCATAACCCACCAGAAATACCTTTCCTTGATTTCTGTGATCAAGAGGAAACTCAATCATCCAAGTAGTAAAAGGTTTTCCAATTTCAATTTCCAAACCTGTTTCTTCTTTAACTTCTCTTTTTAAAGCTTCAGCCAAATTCAGCTCTCCTTCTTTAATTTTCCCTCCTGGAAGATCTACTCCTAGTTGTGGGTCAGTTAGGACAAGTATTTCCCCATCTTTATCTATAAACGCTTTTTGTCCTACAAATAAAAGTTGGTCGCTTGTCATAACTAAACTATTCTACACAAAAACTATATAATATTCAGCATCATGTTAATTGATACACATGCTCATCTTTATTGGCCGGATTATAAACAAGACTTGGATCAAGTAATTAAGCACTCCCTGGATGCCGGAGTTACTACCATAATAAATGTCGGTGTAGATGTTGAGTTATCAAAAAAAGCAGCAGAATTAGAATCAGATAAAGTTAAGTTCTACTCTACAATTGGCATTCATCCGCATGAAGCAGTTAAATATTTATCTGATCCTTCTGTATCCATACATGAGGACATAGAGAAACTTGAGAAAATATATCAGGAAAATATATCAAAATGTATCGCGGTTGGAGAATGCGGATTAGATTATAAGGAGGTGGATGAACAAATAAAACCATTGCAAAGACAATTATTTCAAGCTCAGATTGATCTTGCAAAAAAGCTTAATTTATCCTTAATTGTTCATTGTAGAGATGACAGATCTAAAAACCCTAGCAATTCTGAAGCTTGGGATCAAGTTTTGGAAATGATTGGAGAACATCCAACTATTTTGCATTGCTATAGCGGGCTGTCTCAAACTACCCAAAAAGTTTTAAGTATACCCAATGTCTTAGTCTCATTTGCAGGAACAATTACTTATCCTAAAAATGATTACTTAAGAGAAGCTGCCAAATTATTACCATTGGAAAAAATTGTTTTAGAAACAGATTGCCCCTTCCTTCCTCCCCAATCCAAACGTGGCACCCGAAATGAACCCTCAGCAGTTTTAGAAATTGCAAATCTTATTGCAGATATAAAAGGCGTATCTTTTGATGAAGTTGCCATCCAGACAACAGCCAACGCGGCTAAAATATTTGCTTTCTGAGGCTCGATTCATTACACTTAAGGGTACTTATGCGCCTGATTCTAATGTTTTTTATTGGGCTTATGTCCTTTTTTTATCTGTCCACAATCTTGCAAACCCTAATCAGAAACATCCGTTACAGTTTTTTAGGTTTAATTTTGATTATTATTGGAACTTTTCTTAGTTTTTCCGGAAACCTTATATTTTATGGCGGTATAAATGTTTTACTTGCCTTATTTTTAATAGGCGGCGGCTTGGGACTTATCTTCCATCACCTGCTATCACAGCGCTTTATTTTATTTAAAGATTTTGAAAAAGAATTTGTTCTAAAACATGAAAATGGATTTGAAAGATTTTTAGAAATTTTACCCGGGGCTATGACTTGGATAGCACTAACATCTCCTATTTGGCTATCATTTACCCTGCCTTATGCGCTGGCTTACTTAATTTTAATAGCAGATGTTTACTGGTTACTGAATGCCCTAAAGATTGGAGCTTTAATAATTATTGGCTATAAAAAAATGGAAAAAGCTAAAAGCATAAATTGGCTAAGTCTACTCCAAAAAGATTACCCTAATAATTGGGATAAATATTACCATTTGATATTAATCCCTACCTATAAAGAAGCTCTTTATATTTTAAAGCCAACATTTAAAGCCATAATCAATTCACACTATCCCAGGAGCAAGCTCTTGATAGCAGTTGGTTTTGAAGATAGAGACAATCCACAAAAAATTAAAGAAACAAAAAAATTCCTTTTGGCAATTGAGAAAAAAATAGGGGCAATTTTCATAACAACTCATCCACATGGACTGAAAGGTGAAGTTCCCGGCCAGGGTTCTAATAAAAACTGGATGATAAAACATATAGTTCCGAAGTTAACTAAAAGAGGGATAAAAATAGAAAATATATATGTCACTACTCTGGATGCTGATTTCATAATTCACCGTGAATTTCTGGCAGGATCACTACATAAATATCTCTCAACTCACGTCTCAGAGAGGGATCAAAGAACTTTTACCGGAATATTTTTGTATCACAATAATTATTGGCAAGCCCCAACTCCAATGAGGCTTATGGCAACCGGTACCAGCTTTTGGCAAATGGCAGAGTTAGTTGGATCAGACAAATATATTAACTATTCTTCTATGTCGCTATCTCTTGTGGCCCTTTTAGACATTGGGCTCTGGATTCCTGATAAAGTTAACGATGATTCCGGGTTTTACTGGAAAGCTTACTATCATTTTAATGGTAACTACAAGGTTATCCCGCATTTTTTGCCAATATCTGCTGATACTGTACAAGACGCTACCTTACTTAAAACTTTTCAAAATCAATATTTACAAATTAAGAGATGGGCATACGGAGTTGAGCATATTCCATTTATCGTTAAACAATATTTCACTCAGGATATAGATTTTTGGGATAATACCGATAAGGTGTTGTTTAAAATTTGGGGGGATTTAAAGTGGGGATTTTTAGCTATCTTTGTAACTTTTGGAAGCTTGTTTATTCCAATCATTAATCCAAGCTTTAAAGTTTCTGTTTTATCTGTTAATTTGCCAATTATATCTTCCTGGATTTTATCCGCGGCTTTTTTGGGACTTTTTGCCACTATCTACGTTCATGAAAAAACAGTTCCCAAAAGACCTAAAAATTGGTCGATTTTCAGAAAAATCTGGTCTTATATCCAATGGCTCTTAGTGCCAATAATTTTGGTTACCATCTCCTCCATTCCCGCAATTGACGCTCAAACATCCTTAATGTTTGGAAAAAGATTGGAGTTTAGGGTAACTAACAAATCCAGATTACTAAAAAGCGCTTAAAAAATGGCAAATTTAAAGATTGATACAACTGAAAATAATAACCTTGGCAGAATTTATTTTTGGGCATCTATTTTTCCTTTGATTGTGTCTTTAATTTTTTCTTTGATAATCCTGATCTTTTTTAAGTTTCTACCTCCAAAACTTCCCCTATTCTATTCTCTATCCTGGGGAAACCAACAACTAGCCACTCAACAGCAATTTTTAATAATTCCGGCAAGTTTGACTGCGATAACATTACTTAATTTAGGTATTTCCTGGCAGCTACATCCCCAACAAAAATTTTTTAAAAAAATACTACTCTTTAGTCCTTTAATAATAAATTTAATTTTTATTATAACTTTTATTAAAATTGTTCTAATTTTTATCTAAGATGAATATTTTAATTCCTGCCTTTGTTTCTTTTCTTATAACTCTTGCCTTCATTCCCGAAACAATTAAATTTGCCAGAAAATATAAGTTACTGGACAAGGAAAGACATGTACCCAGAGCAGGAGGTTTGGCAATTTTTTTAGGAATAATTATATCAATGCTTATTTTTATCCCTTTGGAAAAACAGGCTCTTGGCATAATTCTTGGACTAATTATCCTGCTGGTGGTTGGTTTACTTGATGATAAATTTAAAAATTTATCTCCCTACTTTCGATTATTAACTCAATTTGCAGCCGGAATAGTTATTGTCCTATCCGGAATCGGAATTAATTTTGTCACCAATCCATTGGGAGGGATAATTTATTTAGATCCGATAGTTGCAAATATTTTGGCAATCTTTTGGATTGTCTGGGTAATGAATATGATTAACTGGTCAAAAGGAGTAGATGGGCAGATGCCGGGAATTGTAACTGTGGCAGCTTTTATACTTGGACTTTTGTCTCTAAAAATCAATCTTTTTGGAGATCCTACGCAAATAAATGTTGCGAAGCTTGCCTTCATTACCTCTGCATCATCTTTGGGACTTTTAATTTTTAATTGGTACCCAGCCAGAATTTTCCCCGGTTTTTCCGGATCTACAATTTTAGGGTTTATGATTGCAGTTTTATCAATTCTTTCCGGTGCTAAGTTAGCAACAGCGGGACTTGTTCTTTTGATACCTGCAACTGACTTTGCCTACACTTTTATAAGAAGAGTGCTGCAGGGTAAATCACCTGTTTGGGGTGACCGTGGCCATTTGCATCATAAACTACTGGAAGCAGGTTTATCCCACTCACAAATCTCCTTGTTTTACATTTTAGGATCTGTTATTCTGGGGGCAGCATCCTTAAGTTTATCCTCACAGGGTAAATTATTTGCAGCAATTTTAGTTGCCACAATACTACTGGGAGGCATATTATGGTTAAACTTTTTTGGGGACTTTTTAAAGCAGTCAGACCCAGACAGTGGATAAAAAATTTTGCTGTTTTTGCAGCGCTAATTTTTTCAGGGACTTTATTAGACCCTATTAATCAATTCAAAGTTTTTGAAGCCTTCCTTCTTTTTTGTATCTTTTCTTCCGGCACTTATTTACTCAATGATGTTTTTGACATTGAAAGAGATAAGCTTCACCCTTTCAAAAAAAAGCGTCCCATTGCCTCAGGTTTAATACCAGTTCCAATGGCTGTAGGTCTGGCGCTTCTGCTAATAGCTATTTTTCTGCCATTTGCCTATAAGCTTTCTCCAGCTTTTTTCTTTGCATCTCTAACATATCTAATTATGCAGGTATTCTATTCAGCTTATTTAAAACAAGTAATCTTAATTGATGTTTTAGTTATTGCTGCCGGATTTGTTTTAAGAGTTTACGCTGGAGTTTGGGTAATTGATGCCCATTTGAATGTGTGGTTTTTGCTTTCTGTTACTTCCTTTGCACTCTTTTTGGCAATTGGAAAGAGACGCTCTGAGAGAACTTTGATGGAATCACAAGCCTCAAAACATAGAGAAACGCTACTTCATTATCCCGAGAGTTTACTTGATGCTTTAACTATTATGTTTGCCACATCTGCCTGGCTGACTTATGCATTCTTTGCTTTTTTGCAACCGCCAATTCAGGCAAGACAGTTAATTACGGTTTTTTTTGGGGGTTTTGAACTTCCCTTTACTGAAGCAAAATATTTAATGATCACCACTCCTGTTATTGTTTATATTGTTATGAGGTATCTTTATATTATTTATGAGAAAAAAGAGGGTGAGTCTCCTGAAAGAGTACTGCTTTCTGATAAACCATTGCTTACTTCTGTTGTTTTATACCTTGTGATGGTAATTGGGATTATCTACTATTTAGGGGCTTAACTTTTTTTTCTCAACATAAGTAGAGGAAACATAACCTTCAGTTCCATCAGAAAGTCTTACCCTATCCCAATTCCCCTGCTCTTCCAAAAGAATTAAGGTCTCTCCTAGTTTAACCTGAGCTACTTCTTTTCCAATAGTTGAAGCTTTATCCCTTACTCTTAAAAATCCTGTTGGAGTTGATTTTACAATCACTTCAGGGGTTTGGGTAATTACCGGCGTTGATATAGTTATTGGATCAGCTTCGGAAATAGCTAAATCAGAAACAACAGTTAGATTAAAACCATCAGGCAAATTGGCTTTAATACTTCTGTTTAGATAATTTGCATGAGTAAGCAAAATAACATGCTCACCAGGGACTATATCTAAAGTTTGTGGAGTTTTACCAAAAATTTTTCCATCTATATCTATGCTTGCATCAGTAGGATTAGAAACTATAGTTACTCCTTTTCCTTTTTTTAAAGTTAGTATCTCTCCACTGGAACCGGAGATATCTTTTGATAAATCCCTATTGATCACAGTTATAGTACCCGCAACCATACTTATTTTTCCCTGCCAAATAACTTGATCTTTTTCTATTTTTACCAAGTAATCGCTAACTTCTAAATTCTTATCTTCAAATGGCGTTTTACCCATTTCTTTGCCATCCAGGAACACAGTTGCTCCATCAGGGTTAGAAAGAACAGAAATTCCGCTTTTTGATTTGATTCCAAATATAACTTCCTGCGCCTTTGAGCTAAATCTTATTATCAAAACTCCCAAGCTCATTATCAGCAAAATCCAGAGTAATATTTTTTTCATCTATGTAATTATACACGAAGCGAAGTTTTGACATCTGAGCTCAAAAGTGTTAATATTCGCACTTGTATAAAAATATGACAAAAAAGCTTCGCTGGCTGGTTATTATATTTATGCTTCTAGCATCTCTTTTGGGATACTATCCAGCCTTTAGTTATCCACCGATACAAAAATCACAAGTTTTTGCCCAGGTTCAGGAACAAAAAGGAGAAGTTATTGCCTCTGTTTTTGATAAACCATTAAGCCTACCCCATCCAGGTTATTTATCTACTAAATTCTCAAGTTGGCATCCGGGAATAGATATTGCAGCAGGCCTTGGAATGCCGATACATCCAATCATAGACGGTGAAATAATCGAGACAGGCTTTGATATTTGGGGCTTGGGAAATTATGTAGTAGTTAAACACCAAAATGGATTTAGTTCTAAATATACACACATGGGCAAAATTTATGTCAAAACAAATAACAGAGTCACCTCAGATAATATTATAGGTGAAGTGGGCTTGACTGGTCGAACATCCGGCCCGCATACTCATTTAGAAATAACATATAATGGAGAGTTTATTGACCCGCAAAAACTGCTTCCGGAAATTCCTCCTATGCCTATGAAATAATTTCACCCTCAACTTCAGTTAAAGTTGCACCTTTAAGGCCAAATTGCTCTCTTTCCCTATTTATAAGTCTTTCAAGAAGATTTTTTAATTCAAGAGGATAATCTACAAATTTTAAATTAATCTCACCTTTGTTCATCCCGGCTGTATTAATAATAATTGAGCCATGATGCAGAAGTAATCTATCCGTAAACGATTGATCAACTTCCAGATGAGTAATCTTGTCATAAAGCGTGGCTGAAATTTTTACCCCAAAAACACCTTTTTTTATTATTATTCTTCTGGTGGTTAATAAATATCTATTAGAATGATAAAGATGCATTGTTTTTAAAATAGCAGCTGTCAAAAGAGCAAAAAAAGCTAAAGTCAGGGCCCAGGCTTTACCTAAACCTAACAGCCAGCCCAACCCTAAACCAGCTCCAAAAAATAGCAACCCTGGCAAAAGAAGATATATAATGAATGAAGATCTAATACGGGCAGCGGATAAACCCGTTATTAATACTAATTCTTCATCCTCAGAAAGATATTTTGAGAAAGCCTTTTTCTGCTTCTCAGTTGGGGATTCTTTGTAATGAAACTTTGCCATTACTAGATTGTAGCAGATTTAGCCAGTCATCTCTTCAATCTTTTTAATCAGCTGGTAAGCTAATAATCCTGAACCAAAGTATCCTATCCATAAAATAACTGGCCAATTTCCCGGAAAATATGTCCATACATTCAAATTTATTGCAATAACCTCAATAGTAAAAGCAAGAAGTAGCGTTGTAATAGCAAATATTAATTGAACTTTTAGCTCTCCTTTTTTCTGATAGCTAACCCTTTGCAGAAAAAGAAGAAGATAAAGACTGTAAACAAAAAGAATAATCACCCACCAACCAGAAGGAAATTCAAAATATAAACCCATGAAGGAATTATAACACCTTCTATAATTCTTGCTACTTTTTTAACCGTTTTCTATTTTCCTGTTTTTTGAGAAAGTTTTTTCTGGAGACAATCGAACGACCAAGACGTTTTTCAAGCTTTTTTCTAGCTCCTCCGGCAATATCTCCGCCTGCTTTTGCATCACTTTTTAATTTTGGCACCCCTCTTGAATTTTCGGTACGATGGATTTCAGTTGTGGCGCGCTCACCAAGCATATTGAAAATAAGCTCAAAATCATCCATATGGTCGCGCAAATTTTCTCGCTTAAGACCTTTGAGCTCTTTATATTCGCCTGGCGTTACACCAAAAGTGGCTTTGGAAATCTCTGCTGTTAGAATTTCATAATCTTTTTGCTCTTTTGCTCCACGGGTTTTCCACTCATCCGTCAGTTCTTCACGAATAGCAATGCCACGCATGCGTTTTTCTATCCAGTCATTGCTATAACCCTTTAATTTATAAAGTATCCGGGTTCTTTTAGTGGCAAGCTCAGGATTTTCTATTTCTTGCACTCTTTCGTAACCAACCTTAGCTAACCACCTTTTAAATGATTCGGCTTTGGGAGAAGGAATAGTTTGAATAATCCGAAACATAGTTTCTGTATTAACGCAGTCTGTAACTCGTAATTTCCCATCCGGCGCTTGTAATTTCAACTGTACGATTTTTTCGTACATTTCAACAAATCCCTCTTTTTTCAGTTTAATTTTTAGATCACTCCAATATCGCCTGGGAATATTGCTGTCTGTTAATACAGTTATAACATCAACAACAGAGAACCACCACTCAGCCTGATAGATAACTTTTCTTATTTTTTTACCATTAAATAAAGCAATCTTTGTAGTTTCTATATTACCCGCAGCCATACTAAAATAGAGTATACCAAATATTACCCGAAGTCAAGATAAGAAGTTTAATATTCACCCATGCCCTGAGGCATTTGGGGGGTTGGAGCGGACTTCTCCGGGGCGTCGCAAATAAGCACTTCCGTTGTCATAACCATGACAGCAACTGATGCGGCATTTTGCAAAGCTGATCTTGTAACCTTAACCGGATCTATAATTCCAGCTTTAACTAAATCCTTTATTTCCCCGTCTAATACATCAATTCCCATATTACCCTGCGAATCCAAAACTTTTGCCAAAGCAACTCCCTCATCCATGCCGGCATTTTTAATTAACATTCTAAATGGCTGTTCCAAAGCTTTTTTAACAATTTCCACTCCCACCTTTTCCTCTCCCTCTTCCACAGAAACTGTATTCAAAACTTTGGCTGCTCTAAGTAAGGCCACTTCTCCTCCGGCAACTATCCCTTCTTCAATGGCAGCCTTGGTGGCAGCCACAGCATCTATAACTCTTTCTTTTTTCTCCTTTAATTCCACCTCTGTTGCAGCTCCCACATTTATCACAGCCACTCCACCTGTTAGCTTTGCCAGCCTTTCCTGCAGTTTTTCCTTATCAAACTCACTATCAGATGAATCCAGCTCGCGTCTTATCTGGGCAATCCTGGCATCAATTGCAGCTTTTTTACCTTTTCCATCAACAATCAAAGTATTATCTTTATCGCTTGTTACACGGCCTGCTCTTCCCAAATCATCCACTTCAACTGATTCAAACTTGGTGCCGGTATCCTCTGATATCACTTTTCCTCCGGTTAAAATAGCAATATCCTCCAGCATTTCTTTTCTTCTGTCCCCAAATCCGGGAGCTTTGACAGCCAAAACATTAAATGTTGACCTTAATTTATTAACAACCAAAAGTGCCAGTGCTTCACCTTCTACCTCATCTGCAATGATAACCAGATTCTTGGAAACAGCCACAAATTTCTCTAAAAAAGGAACTAAATCAGCAGCTGAAGAGATTTTTTTATCAGTAATTAAAATATAGGCATCCTCAATTTCCGAGTTCATTTTATCGCTGTCAGTTACAAAATACGGGGACACAAAGCCTTTATCAAATTCCATGCCTTCTTTATACTCCACAGTCATTTCCATTGTTTTGCCATCCTCAACTGTAACCACTCCGTCTTTGCCTACTTTTTCCAAACTTTCAGCAATTAAATTACCGATTTGAGCATCTGTTGCAGAAATGGTGGCTACCTGGGCCACTTCTTCTTGAGTGGTGACTTTTTTACTCATTCTTGAGAGTTCCGCAACTAACGCATCCACTGCTTTCTCAACGCCTTTTTTCAAAATCATCGGGTTTGCCCCGGCAGAAATATTTTTTAAGCCCTCAAGCACTATGGCTTTTGCTAAAATTGTGGCTGTGGTTGTTCCATCTCCAGCCACATCTGCGGTTTTGGAAGCAGCTTCTTTTAAGAGTTGTGCTCCCATGTTTTCAAATGGGTCTTCCAGTTCAATTTCTTTGGCCACAGTCACTCCATCATGAACCACAGATGGTGCTCCCCATTTTTTATCCAAAGCCACATTTCTCCCTTTTGGACCTAAAGTTGTTGCCACAGCATCAGTCAGGATATTAATCCCCTTTAATAATTTCTCTCTTGCATCTGCATTAAATTTTAATATCTTCGCCATATTTTATCTCCCTAATACATCAAGGCTGTTTGGAACTTGGTGTTGATCCATTTCCCTTATTCCCCTTCCACTTTTAATCATCTCTTCAACAGTCATCAGTCGATTACCCCATGTGATATAGTCTTCAATACCCTGTGCTGTTCTCCATCCTGCACGTATAGCGTGTAATCTCGCTAGCCATTCTTTTTCTTCATTAGGCACCCTATGAGGAGGTGTACTATAGTGAAAATCTATTCTCCCCTCTTCTGCCTCTATAAATACTTCTAAATCGACAAATCGATCATGTTCTGCCATATTAGTTCTCCAAAATTGCCATTAGGTCATCAAATTTCACTAATTTTAATTCTTTCCCCTCTACTTTAATTTCATCCCCACCCCATTTTTTATAAACAACCTTATCTCCATTTTTAACCGGGCATTTTAGAACTTTCCCACCTTCAAGTACCATATCATCCCCGCAAGCCATCACTGTTCCCTGGGCTGGTTTTTCCTGAGCTGATTCGGGCAAAATAATTCCTGATGCTGTTTTAGCATCTGCCTCGCTAGGTTGCACTAAACAATAACCCATTAAGGGTCTAATGCTAACTTTTGAACTTGTATTATTTTTAACTTTTGGCATATGAAAAACCGACGGGGCAGATTGAGTATGATTTATACCAAAAACTAGCAGACCTTGTCAAGCCCTGCTAATTTTTTTGTAATATTTCAGCATTCTGGGGCTTTGCTTCCAGCAAAAGTCTATTTGCCAATGAAATAAAATAGCTTTCCATCTGACCTTTGTTAAAAGGAACAAACACTTCAGGAAAGTTTTTGAGATTTTTTACTTCCAGTAGCATATGGGCCAGATAAAATTCAGAAAGACCCAGATCTTTCTTTTTAGCATCTCGCAAGAGTTTCTGAAAAGTAAACAGTTTTTTTTTGAGAATAAAATAGAGATCAATAAAATCTTTTGCCTCAGTTCTACCAAAAATTGCAGTAATTTTATTACTGCCAATGTTTTCTATAGAATCTACTCTAATCTGACCAAAAGTCGCAATATCACCAAAATGGACATTTTGATCTTTAACAAGATCGATTTTAAGCTCCTGCTTTTTGCCTGTCAGAAAAAATTTATGATATCCTTCCGTTGCAACACGATGATCTAAAGATAAATGGACTTTGGTTGCAATATCCTCAAATAACTGCCTTACAGGCTCAAGTTCAATAGTGTCAAAGGTGAAAAGATCAAGATCAATACTTTCACGGTGATAAAAGTAAAATCCGGAAAGCGCAGTTCCACCTGTAAGAAAGTAGGGTCTCCCTACTGGCTGGGCAAAAAAAAATTTAAGAACCTCCTGCTGAAGTTTATTGAGAGGTTTTTTCATGTTTCCCCCATAAAGAAAGAGTATAGCTCCAAATTTTTTTAAATCCGGGGCGAAGATGCAGATAAGGAAAAAAATCTTTCACCTGTGAAAGTGTTACATATTTCCAAATAGAATTAAATGGGAGGTTTTCCATGATTCTTCCTATAATCCATATCTTTTCCCTTTTTGTGCCATTTTCCAATCTTTGCTTGAGTTGGCGTTCGCTAAATTTATAGTCCCAAAATGCTTGTTTGATTGATGCCTGTTGCATAAGTTAAGTATACGACAAAGTGCCTAAAACTACAAATTTACACTACTAATTTTTTTATAATATTCTTTTAATATTCCTGCTCTTTTATCTAAAGGATGAAAATATAATCCACCTTCTTCCACTCTTTCAAGTCCAGTTGATTTTTTCATCAATTTTATCTGCAACCATCTGGCTATAATTTCCAGTAAATCAACTACTTTTGTTCCTTTATCCTTTTTTATTTTTGAATACTTTATCCTGGAAGTCCAATTAGGTAAATACTCAAAAGCCCAATCATTATCTGATAGATATTTTGTATATATTCCTTCTTTTTGCCAAAGAGGTCTCATCTGCAGTACCTCGTGGGCCGTATATGAATCTTTAAAAGATTGCTCTAAGTGTTCTTCATCTAAAATTGTATTAAAACAAAATTTTCCGGACGCTTGCATAGGCTTCATATTAACTTTTCTTCTAACTCTTAAAAAATCAAATATCACAGTAGCAAAAAACCGGGACAGCCAAATCCTGTTTTTATCTGTAATTAAAAATAAATCTATATCATCTTTTCTGCTGCAATTATCAACAGCTAATCCTCCTGAAATTCCCACTAGTTTTACCCAGGGAATTATTTTTAAAACCTGAGTTAAGATTTTTGCTTTTAAAAGTAAATTTTTGGATATCTTTTGCCGCCTTAATCTTTTATCAATAAGTTTTTTCTTTCTTTTTAAAAAATAAAAATCCTTAAAAGTCTGAATTTTTTTCTTTTTAACTAATCTGTTTAAGCCTTGCTCAACTTTTATTAAAGAAGTTTCCCTCCCAATTAACCACTTTAAAACCTCATAGCCTTTTAAGGGAAATCCAAAAATATTTGCATAAATTAGAGTTTTCAGGATTGCCTTTTCCATAAGCTGTATAATAATCAAATGCAATTTAAAAGCAACTACCTATTAAAAAACACCACCACTCTGCAAATTGGCGGTCCTGCTAAAATGTTTGTTGAAGTTTATTCTGTTGATGAATTAATTAAAGCAATCAAATATGCCAAAGACAATAAATTAGAATATTTAGTTATTGGTGGAGGGAGTAATTTATTGATTTCTGATTTAGGTTTTAATGGGTTGATTATTAAAAATGAAATCAAAGGGAGCAAAAGAGAAGGTAACAAACTTATTGTTCAATCAGGAACTGTTTTACAAATATTAGTTGAATCGGCAATAATGCACGGCCTTTCCGGTTTAGAAAAATTAACAGGAATTCCGGGGACAGTTGGTGGAGCAGTTTATGGAAATGCCGGAGCATATGGACAAACCATTTCAGATACTATTTCACAAGTTAAAGCATTTAATGGACAAAATATTTTTATACTGACAAAAGACCAATGTCAGTTTAACTACAGGGATAGTATTTTTAAAAAAAATGGGGTGATAATATTGGAGGTGATTTTTACTTTAGATCCTTTTGATCCAAGTTTTCTAACAATTGACGCCCGGGAGGTTTTAAAAAAAAGACTGGTTAAATATCCTCCAGGAATAAAGTGTCCCGGATCTTTTTTCAAAAATATTGTTGCCTCTACTTTACCAAAAGAAATATTAGAGAAGATTCCACCTGAAAAAATTGTTTATGGAAAGCTACCTGCCGGATCTTTACTTGAGGAAGTTGGAGCTAAAGGAGATGCCTTAGATGGAATCTACATTGCAGATTATCATGCAAATTTATTTGTAAATAAGGGTAATGGCACTGCCCAAACCTTTTATGACCTAGCCAAAAAATATGCTATAAAGGTAAAAGAAAAATTCGGCATTTCTTTGGAACCCGAAGTCCAACTAATTAACCTGCCACATCTTTATTAATTCCCATTATAGTAATCTCAATTCCTTCATTGGATAATCTTTTTTGTTATTTGTTACAAGAATTAAATCATTACTAATAGCAGTTGCAGCAATACAAGCATCCACTAAATGTAGTGTTTTCCCTAATTTACCAAAATTTCTGATAAATTCTATTGCAAATTTTGCTGTTTCCTCCGTAACTGGAATTACCTTTAAAGCATTAAAAAAATTATCTACCTTAGCAATTTGAGCATCCTTAACTCCAATCTTAACCTCTACTACAGTTAACACTGAAACGCCAGGAGCTTCCAGTTGGCCAATTTGTTCAATTATAGCAACTGCTTCCTGATTCTTAGCAAAGTAATTTATAATGACGTCTGAATCCAAAAGATAAGTAGTCACTTGGCAAACCTGGTACTGTTTTTATTGCGGTAGCTTCTTATATAACTTCTTACCTTCTTGGAGGTAGAAAAATGCGGATAATCTTTTGGGTTAAAAATGCCCACAGAATCTTTAGCAACTTCTGCAAACCTGATTTTGGATAAGTGTTCACGGACAGATTCTGCCAAAAAAGCACTACGCTTGCCTTCACCTACTAATCGATCCACTGCTAAAAGTAAATCTTTGGGGAAAGTAATATTAGTACGGACTGTATTCATATACACACTATTATACACATACTTTTAATTTTGTCAAATATCGTGAATTTATCCCGAAATAGTCCCTAATTCACGGTTTTTTTAGATTTTGATCCATATTTTAACTAACAGTATTTATTGGTTTTCCTTTTAAGAAACTTTCCATGTTACCTATGAAGATTTCCTGTTTGGCAATTCTTGCCTCATTAGAAATATAACCAATTGGTGGGTAAAATATACAATTGTCATATTTTGATAATCTTTTGGCAATTCTTGGATCCAGTTCATCTGCGTGATCAGAGATAAAAGTTAAATCTGCCTTTTTAAGTCGTTCCTCCAAGACTGTTAAATCTATAATTTCATTTGGAACTGTACTGATAATCAAAGCTCCACTCTTGATACTGTTAATTCTTTCCCCATTAAGAAAGTGTTTTGTTTGATCAGTTTCTGCGAAGTGAAGCGAAATAATGTCTGCCTCTGAAATTAGTTTGTTAACCCCTTGATATTTAATACCCTGTTTTTCAACCTCCTTTTTTCTATTTTTTGACCAATATCTGATATCTGCCCCAAAACCCTTGGTAATTTGAGCAACCCTTCCTCCAATTTTTCCCAATCCTAAAACCGCAAAAACTTTATCCTTTATTTCTGTGGCTTTAAATCCTGCTTCAGAATAATTACCCTTACTTGCTTGCTCTTTTGCCCGAGCTATTTCTCTTAAGTTCTCCAAGATTACTGCAAAGACCAGTTCTGCTACTGACTCTGTGGAATAACCCGGCACGTTAGTAACCACAATTCCTTTTTTCCTGGCATAATCTGTGTCGATCTTGCCATAAGCTGTGGCTAAAACACTGACATATCTTAAATTGGGCGCTGCGTCTATTTCTTTCCTACCAATATCAATTTGAAATCCTGTTAATATACAGTCTGCATCTTTTATCTCTGTTTGAATTTGAGGGCTATCTTTTGGAAGTGATACCTTCTTGTCCGCTAAAAGATCTAACTTCTTCCAATGGATTGGGTCTAACTTATCCTCACTAATGTTTATTAAAAGACCTTTCTTAAATTTCATTCCAAATGGGATTATACTCTTTCTAAAAAGAACCTTCTTCTAAAAGCTTGTATATTTCTAGTGGTATTTCTTCATATGTATGCACTTTTTTAATTGCTGCAATTACCCCTTTAATTTTATCTTTCTCACAAATAACTTCTATTCTCTCCTCCTCCACCTCTGACTCTTTTCCCACCTCACCAATAGTTGGGTGTGCTCCTTCAGCTGGAATAAACCTTCCCACCCCTTTAGTTGAAAAAGAAGCATGATGGTAATTTCCCAAAACTCCAGCTCCAGCATCACCCATGGCTTGCCTTATTTTTTGAGCATCTTTTATAGGCACAAAAGTAATAATTTTATACATTTAAAAATTATGCCTGTTGCGGAGTATTTGGTTGACCAAATTTTTCCCTTAGTTCGGTTTTTAAGACTTTTCCCATTGGATTCCTGGGTAATTCTTCAACAATCACCAGAGACTCTGGTAGCTTATAGGTAGCAAGTCTTTGACGTCCAAACTCACGTAACTCCTCCAGAGTTACACTTTGTCCCCTCTTTAAAACAACAATTGCCCGTACTGTTTCTCCCCAGGTATCATCAGGAACACCTATAATAGCTGCATCTGCGATTGCAGGATGGGCCATTAGAGTTTCTTCAACCTCTACAGGAGGAACAAATTCACCGGCTCTTTTAATAGTATCCTTAAGTCTGCCTGAAATAAATAGATAACCTCCTTCATCCAAAAAACCTGCATCTCCTGTATGAAGATAACCTTCCGGATCAATGGTTTCCGCGGTTGCTGCTTCCTGTCCTAAATATCCATTCATTGCCCTCTCGGTTTTTACCACAATCTCACCATTTTCTCCTACTGGTTGTTCTTTCCCATCTGGATCTATAATTTTGATATGAACACCCTGTAAAACCCGTCCGGCTGAACTTAATCTCTTAATTTTGAGGGCAACTTCTTCGGGAGAACCAGTTAGTTTATGGTCATCTACTCCAAGCATAGTAATGGTAGCACCTGATTCGGTCTGACCAAAAGCATTAATAAATCCTGCATTAGGAAAACGGCTAATCGCCCTTTCTATTACCTCAAGCGGCATTGGAGCTGCTCCATAGGTAATCACTTTTAAGCTGCTCAGGTTATATTTATCAAAATCCGGATGATTCATCAACATCTGAAGCATTGTTGGTACCATCATCGCCCGATCAACCCTATGCTGTTGCACTAACTTCATCCATTCCACCGGTTCAAACTGTCTTTGCAAAACCAGAGTCCTACCGCCCCAAACTGCTGCCATCATAGCCTGCATTCCGGCAATATGATAAAGTGGCACAGTTAAAATATTACTCTCTTCCTGATCTGGACCAGCAGGGTCTACATTATTTAATGAATATTCTGTAAAACTGTTATGGGAAAGCATTACTCCTTTGGGTGTACCTGTTGTACCGGAAGTGTACATTAAAACAGTCATATCTGTATCTTCACCCTGATAAGGTTGAAAATTTTCAGCTCTGCCGTTTTCAATTAAAGTCTTATAATCCACCAAATCCGGGTTTGCTGCTGCAACCAATGATATATACTTTTCTACAGTTGGCGCGACATCTCTTAAAGAAGAGACCATCGGCAGGTATCTCTCACCCAAAATCAATGCTTTGACTCCTGAATCTTGTAACCTAAAGGCAACCTCTCCTGGTCTTGCCCGAAAGTCTACCGGCACAAATGCGGCACCTATCTTGGCGCAGGCAAAATATGTTTCCACAACTTCTGGAGTATTTACTTGCAGCATTGCCACCCTATCTTTGGGCTTTATCCCTTGCTGTAAAAGTGATTCTGCCAATTTTGAAGAACGCTCATTCAATTGGGCAAAAGTTAGAGAAGAATTTTCAAAAATGATCGCAGTGCGATCTGGGCAAATTGCTGCAGGAACACGTAATAATTCCAGAGTAAGCATTTAACTTTAAAGCTACTTTATTATTTAGAAACTATTATGTCAATAGGTCTCATTTAGCAGCTGGAGCAGGATTTACAAACTTTTCTAAAACCTGTTTTACACCTTTATCAACTGTTTGCAGCGCAGTCATAGGATCAGTCCCGGCCAAAGTTGCATTTATTCCGTCTTCCCAGTATTTAATCATTTCATCATTTATACCGTTATCAAATGTATTGGATGATAAATACCAGCTTTTATAATTAGGCCCCTGATTAACAAATGCTCCCACAATTGGATCAGCAGAAATCTCCCCAGACAAAGATACCAGCGAATATGGTTCACCAAAAAGCCTGACTTGAGAGGCTGTGGTATACATTAATTTTTCTGCCTCTTGAGATACTAAATATTTCACAAATTTCCAAGACTCTTCTGGGTTTTCACTTTTAGAAGAGACTACCTCTGCCCAAAATGAAGCCCATCCAACTTGTCTGCCCGGAAGCTGTGGAACCGAAGCCACTTTAAACTTTAAATTAGGATTAGCCACCCGCAACTCATGTGCTCTCCAGGAAGGAGCAAAATAAAAACCCAATCTGCCTGAGGCAAACATTTGAGTTGAAGGAGGCAAAGAAGTATCCCAAACTTTTCTTTTTGGATCTGTTACAAATCCTGTATAAAACCTTAAAATCTCTGCCACTGAAGGGGTTGCTATATTTGTCAAATCAACTCCTGGTTGTTGAAGTAACAACAATCCCAAAATGTCTGACCAGTGGTCAACATTTCCGGTTGCTCCAATTCCCGCTCCTGCTGTTTTAATACCATTCTCATCATTAACAGTCATTTTGGTGACCAGATCCATAAACTCCTGCCAGGTTTTGGGTGGGACTCCTCCCACACCATTTAACATCTCTTCATTATAAAAAAGAGCCAGTCCGTCTATCTCAAAAGGTGCTGCATAAATTAAGTTTTCTTTTACAAAAGATTCTGAAACAATAGGATAAAAAAGAGTTTGATAATCTGCTAAAGCAAATATATCAGCCGATGCAGGAAGTAGACTTCCGTCTTTTAAAAACATACTTAACCAGGAATTATGAATCCTGAAAACATCAGGCCCCAGTCCTTCTTTAATTTGGGCCTGAACCCTGGATCTATAATTTATGGAAGATTGCTTGACATAATTTATTTTTATATTAGGATTTTGTTTAAGATAGGCATCAATTACCGGCTTTATTAAATTCTCATCCTCCCAAAGCCCCCAATAAGTTATAGTTATGGGTCCTGTTGATTTTGGCTTATTAAATAAAGAAATACTTGGCCCAAATTTCCAGAATAAAAATCCCAAGATAATACTTAAAGACAAAACTATAATAATAATCTTTTTCATAAATAGATCCTTCTAAATTATACCTTAATTAGTTAAACTATGGCCGTGGTTAAAAAATTTTATAGATTACCTACTGCTCTTTTTATCATCCTGATTATATTAATTATTTTAACTTATCAGGTTATTTTGAGGGATAAGTTTGCTATCCTCACATATATTGGAGACACTAATGTTTCATTGCTTACTCAAAATCAGGCAATTAGGGCATACGAGGGTAAATTTAATAAAAGAATCCAAAATAAACTTAATTTTTTAAGTCCTAAGCAAGCTTTTACAATAGACTTGGCAACTGCTTCTGCCAAAATTGACTACTCTACCCTCTATAATGATTTTAGAAGTCAGCATAACCAACCATTACTGATTCAACTAAGAAATCAGGCTATTAATCTATTTTTTCCCGTA
Source organism: uncultured Gammaproteobacteria bacterium (assembly GCA_964362195.1). Lineage (GTDB taxonomy): Bacteria > Patescibacteriota > Microgenomatia > Daviesbacterales > UBA10151 > CAYICZ01. The sequence continues at coordinate 36,365 of CAYICZ010000005.1, forward strand.
AAAATTTATCCAAAAATTACTCTATCTTTAAGCTCGCAGCAAGATAATATTGCTCAAGCTGTTTATAAACCATATCAAAATGCCCAGGTAATATTTAATGAAATACCAAATCAGGAGGCCAGTCAATCTGCCCAAATACAGATTAAAGAAAGTATAGATGGAATCTCTTTGGATGAGAAGGCGCTACAGAAACAAATAGCTGATTTTCTATCAACCGGAAAATACCAAAATAATTTATCCTTAAAAAAAGTTCCTCCCAAGATTAGCACCAAGCAGGCCCAAAGCGCAAAACAAGCTTTAGAACAAACTTTAAAACAACCGCTAATGCTAAATTTTAAAGACAAATCCTGGACAATTGATGCAAAAGTATTACTTACTCTTTTGGATTTAACCGTAGGTGAAAACTTATTAGATAAAAATCAAGTTCAAGCCTTTATCAAAAATGTTGCTTCAGATATTGATCAGGGTGTTCAGGAAGGTTTATTTGAATTTAATCCCAGTACCAAAAGAGTTAGTACATTTCAACCATCCCATGAGGGAAGAAAACTGGATTTGGATAAAACTTATCAAGCGCTAACAGATGCTTTGACTTCTTCTCAACCAGTAATCAACTTACCTGTGGATATAATTAAACCTAAAATTCAAACAGAAGATGTAAATAATTTAGGTATTAAAGAATTAATTGGCAGAGGGATTTCCAACTTTGCCGGATCTATACCTAACAGGATTTATAACGTAAATTTAACCGCCGCCAAACTAAACGGGGTACTTATACCTCCGGGTGAGATATTTTCTTTTAATAAAACAGTCGGGGATATTACAGCAGCCACCGGTTTTAAACAAGCATATGTGATTAAAGAAGGCAGGACTGTTTTGGATGATGGGGGCGGGGTTTGCCAGGATTCAACTACCCTTTTTCGGGCGGTTTTAAATGCCGGCTTGCCGGTTGTTGCCAGAACAGCCCATGCTTACAGGGTAGGCTATTATGAGCAAGGATTTCCTCCGGGACTGGATGCCACTGTTTTTTACCCGTCGGTTGATTTCCAATTTAAAAATGACACCGGACATCATATTTTAATCCAGGCCTATACAGCAGGCTTAACGCTTTATATTGATTTATATGGCACATCTGACGGAAGGGTGGTAACTTTATCAAAACCGATAGTGACAGACCTGGTACCGCCACCGCCGGAGCTGCGTCAGGATGATCCGACTCTACCAAAAGGTACTGTGAAACAGGTAGACTGGGCAGCCCAGGGGGCCAAAGTGAGATTTACAAGAATCATTTACAGAAACGGTGAAGAGCTGATCAAGGAAACCTGGACTTCAAACTACAAACCCTGGCAGGCAATATACCTTGTGGGAACTAAAGAAAACTGATACTTTAATAGCATGATAACTGTTACTGGTTCACTAGCATTTGATTACATAATGGATTATCAGGGAGTTTTCTCAGATAATATCATGCCTGATAAAATTCACAAAATTAATTTATCTTTCCTGCTTACTACTTTAAAAAAGCAAAAAGGCGGCACTGCCGGCAATATTGCCTACAATCTGGCGCTACTTCAAACCCAGGTATCGATTTTCGCTACAGCCGGCAATGATTTTTCTGAATATTCAAACTTTTTAAGTAAGTCTGGTATTGATATCTCAAATATCCAGATAATTAAAGATAAGCCAACAGCTTCTGCTTTTATTATGACTGATAAAGAGGATAACCAGATCACCGGTTTTTACCCTGGAGCCATGTCTAAGGCGCCGGATTATTCCCTTTTGGATCTTAAACAAAAACCTGATTTTGTCATCATTTCTCCAAATGACCCTCAAGCCATTATTAAGCTGTCGCAGGAATGCCGAAACTTAAATATTCCATTTATGATAGATATCGGCATGCAGCTACCTGCTCTTGATCAGCAACAAATCAGAGATACTTTAAAAGGAGCAAAAATTCTAATAGGCAATGATTATGAAATTGATCTTTTGAAAACCAAGGCCTCTTTAACCGAAGCAGATTTATTCAATGAGGTTGAAATTATTATTACTACACTTGGAGCAAAAGGCTCAATTATCCAAACAAAAGATGAGAAAATTGAAGTTTCAGCTGCCAAAACAAGTCAGGTTTTTGATCCAACTGGTGCCGGGGATGCTTATCGGGCCGGATTTATTTGTGGATTTCAAAAAGGTTTACCTTTAAAAACTTGTGGACAAATGGGAGCAATTGCATCTTGTTACACCATAGAAAAATATGGTACAACTTCTCATACCTTTTCTAAAGATGTATTTAGAGCCAGATATAGCGAAAACTTTCAAGAAGAATTAAATATATGAGTGATATAAAAGATAAAAAATTAGCTTCTAAGGGAAAATTAAGGATTGAATGGGCCGGCTCCCAAATGAAAGTTTTGGAACTTATTAAAGCCAGGTTTGCCAAAGAAAAACCTTTAAAAGGTGTTAGACTGGGGGCTTGCTTACACGTCACCTCTGAAACAGCCAATCTGATGATTGCTTTAAAGGAAGGTGGCGCAGATTTGAGCTTGTGTGCCTCAAATCCTTTGTCAACCCAAGACGAGGTGGCTGCATCTTTATCTGAAGATTATGGTATACCTACTTTTGCTATCAAGGGTGAAGATAATACTACTTATTATAGACATTTAAATGAGGTGTTGGATTTTAAACCTCAAATCACCATGGATGATGGTGCAGATCTGGTAACGCTTTTGCATACTGAGAGAAAGGACCAGTTAAAAGATGTAATTGGCTCATCTGAAGAAACAACTACAGGCGTGATCAGACTCAGGGCCATGCTTAAAGATAACACTCTTAAAATTCCGGTTATTTCTGTTAATGATTCAGATACCAAACATATGTTTGATAATCGCTATGGCACCGGCCAATCAACCATAGATGGAATCATGAGAGCCACCAATGTCCTTTTAGCAGGCAAGAAATTTGTGGTGGTGGGCTATGGCTGGTGCGGCAGAGGGCTGGCTACCCGGGCCAAAGGCATGGGAGCCCAGGTCATTATCACAGAAGTTGATGCTACCCGGGCTTTGGAAGCAACCATGGATGGGTTTGAAGTAATGCCTATCTCATCAGCTGTAAAATTGGCTGATATTATTTGTACAGCCACTGGTAATAAATCTGTAATCTCTTTATCTGATTTAAAAAATCTCAAAGATGGGGCTATTGTGGCCAATACCGGGCATTTTAATGTGGAGTTTGATTATGATGGATTGGTTAAAGAGGCCAAATCCAGACGCCATTTAAGAGAAAATTTAGAAGAAATTACAATTGAGGGAGGTAAAAAGCTGTTTGTTTTAGGTGAGGGCAGGTTAATTAATTTAGCATCAGCAGAGGGTCATCCGCCTGATGTCATGGATATGAGCTTTGCTAATCAGGCTTTGGCTGCGGAATATTTGGTTCAAAATCAAGGTAAGCTTAAGGTGGGAGTTTATACAATCCCACAAGAGATGGATGAAATGATAGCTACCTTAAAACTGGAATCTTTAGGCGTTAAAATAGATAAACTTACACCGGAGCAGGAAAAATACCTATCTTCCTGGAACGAAGGAACTTAAGCTGTTATTGTGCTGGCTTCCCTTGGAGAAGCAGTATTTAATTTACGCTTCAGCATCTCGGCGCTGCTTATAATGGGCAGAAAAACTTTTAAACGCCTCCTGACAAGATCTCCCCATGCTTGGGTATCTGCCACAATTTCTCCTGCCTGCTCAAGACATTGGTACAAAGATTCTGCTTGCTCATTATAATTACTGCCAACTATTCTAAGATATGGTTCTTCTTCCACATCTGCCATACCACCGCTTCTGGTTGAAATGAAGACTTTTTTACTTGGTTTAAAAATTCCCGTGGCACAAGCTTCCTGATCCTCATCCGGATCATCATAACCATCTTCTGGTGTATTAAGCAAAATATGAGCTCCTCTAACTACATATTTTTCAAACTCCTCATCATGATTAACCGCGAAATGTACTCTTTGTTTTAGTACAGGATGCTGGTCTATGGTTACTAAAACATCATGCAGGGATTGGTTCATAGGTTCGCTATCTGGATGAGGTTTGCCTGCAAGTAAATAATGCATATTATTTCCCACCAGTATACTGGCCAATCTGTCTGGATCTCTAAAAGCCATCTCCGGTCTTTTATATTTATCCCATCTTCTTGCCCAGGCTACGATTATCGCATCATCAGGAATGATGATAGGTTTTCCATATTGATCAGCCCGTTCCGAAGCCAGATATTGAATAAGCTCTTGGGTTTCTTGTTCTTGATCCTCTAGCAATCTGGGAGTTTCCAAATAACCTACTCTATCTTTATAATCATCAGTCGGTAAATCATGCTCGTTAATAATACCACTGGTTCTTAAAAGATCGTAAGCTCTAGGGTGAAACCACTTTCGCATAAAAATTCCATTGGTATTTGCCTGAAAATTAACTGGATCATGATTAAGTCTGGCAAACCTTCTGCTGGCAATTTCAGCATGTCTTTTGCTTACTCCTGCATAAATACCAGCTATTTCAAGCATTAAATGACTTAAATTTAAAAATCCTGTTCTTCCATTCATTTCATATAAATATCTTACCCAACTCTCAACAAGTTGGAGCACATTTCTAAATACAAATCTTTCCATCCACTCTAAAGGGTAAGCTACCACAGCAGCTTGAACTAGACTATGGTTGATATAAACACTTTTTTCCTTAGTATGGCTTAATGCATCAGGAAATCCTAATCCCTGATCAACTAAATCACTCAAATAAGCTAGTCCATAAGCGAAAGTAGCAGCCTCATTTAAATCATTATATGCAGCATCTTCATATTCAATCTCACCCATGGACTGAAGTTTTTTAACAGCTTTAAAGCCTCCAAAACCCAAAGCATTTTGCTGGCGAAGACGAAGTTCTGAAAATGTTGGTCCTTCATATAAATAACCTAAATCTCCTCGCAAACCCAAATTTATATGGTTGGCAATCCTTCGCGTGTAGACATCAAGTCCCTCTTCTCTTCCATCTTCCCTAAAAATTGCCACATCAGTCACTTTTTGAAAACCTTGGGCTTCAAAATCAGGAGTATATATTTTTATTTGTTGACAAAAATTACCATCAATCCCTTGCCGCCAATTATCCAAAAGGAGAGTTATGCTTATTGAAGGAATACTTCTTGCCTGCCTTTCACTATTCTGATCTATTCCTAATGCACCTAAACCGCCGGCAATAAGTCCAGGAATCATCTCCATTGAAACAGCAACTAACGGAGTTTTCGGTGTAATAACTTTTTGAAGATCTGACCTACCAATGGCATCTAAAAAATTACCATTATCCGGTACTTGAGTAGAATGACCTACATCATGTCTTTCGCTGCCTGCCATACCTTAATTTTGAGTCCGTCTGTATTTAATATCGTATACACATTTGTCAATATTTTGCAACTTTTTTATGGTAAACTTTATTTAAGATTATATGCGTTTCTTCATAGCTTTAGAAATTCCGAGTGAGAATAGAGTGCAGTTTCAAGCTATTCAGCTTAAACTGCATACATTAATTCCTCAAGCAAAATTAACAGATTCAGATAAAATTCACCTGACTTTAGCCTTTTTGGGAGAGCAACCGGATGAGCTAAAGGATAAATTAGTCCAAATTATCCAGAAAGCAGTGGAAGGTGTGTCCTCTTTTGAGGTTACTCCTGCCTATATTGACGGCTTTCCCAATATTCATCACCCAAATATTTTATGGGTGGGGGTTAAAGGTGATATAGATAAAGTGTTGCTAATCAGGGAATATATCAAAGATGGTCTTGCTTCTTTGCATCTACCGGTAGATGAGCGCAGGTTTGTCCCCCATATTTCCATTGCCAAATTTAGTAAAGAATTTTCAGTTGATAGAAACTTAGAAGTAAATCTGGAAAAAATTATGACCGGGGATTTAACTCCAATTACAATTTCTTCCATTAAACTCTTTGAATCAGTTCCTAACGAAGGCTTCCATAAACATAATACGCTTGCTGAAATTAGACTTATTTAGATTTATCCAAATAATAAACATCTTTTTTGTAGCGAAAGTCTAAAAATTGGAATTCACCTTTACCAGAAATTATAGCAGTATAAATTTTACACTCATGACACATTTCTTCCCCATCCTTACAAGCCCATACACCTTCATTAATTGCCTGTTTTAACAGTTTCCCCTTCTCTTTTAGCCACTCCAGCTTAGGCTCCAGTGGATCTAAAACGATTTCCCTGGGTTTATCATCCCTATCCAGATACCAAAAGCTGGCAGATGAAACACTCTTTCCTAAATTAGCCTCTGCCAATATGGCATAAATATAAAGCTGCATTGGATCTTTTTCATCCGTTACTCCGGTTTTAAAATCAATTACATGCAAGCTGCCATCTGCCTTTTCCCCCACAAAATCAAAATTACCCATTAAAATTACATCCTCAAATAAATTTAATTTGGGAAAATCCGCCTGATGGGTAATTTTTTCCAGGTTTTGGGCATTTGTAAAAAAATTGTCCAGCATCTTTAAGCCCCGTTTACCAAATTCTGCCTCCTGCGCTCTAGTTTCAAATCCACCTTTTTTACCCCTGAATTTTAGCCATAAATTTCTAAACTTCTCTTCCAATTGTTTTTTAGTCACTTGCCCTTTCATATCCAGATACCACTTCACACTGTCATGGACAGTGGAACCCAAAGTTAGATAGGGTGAGGCCATTTGTATTCTGTTGCCGGTTTTAGGGCTTCGGTAAAGATTTTTCAGAAAGTAGCTTCTGGGACACTTTAAAAAATCAGATAAAGAAGTATAGGAGATAAAAATGGGATTTTTAATATATTCAAACTTAGGCTTGGTAATCATTGACTAAGTATTATACTCCAAGTCTATTTGTCAGTACATTGTCTGTACATTTTATGCTATAATTAAAACATGAGAAAAGTATTTAAAAACGGTAATTCTTTAGCTGTAACAGTTCCTAAAGCTTATGCTCATCAACTTTCCATTAGAGATGGGTCAACAATTGAGTGGGAACAGAAAAACGAAGGGCTACTTCTTAAGACTAGCAAACCAGTTAAGGTTAGGGGTGTGGACCAAAAATTTGCCAAAATGGTGGATGAGTTCATTAACGATCACGAGGATGTTCTGCAAAAACTCTCGCACAGGTGAAAATTGAACCCACTTTCCTCACAACCGAACAGGTTCTATTTATCCATGACCAGATGGTAAAAAGGTTTGGAGGCTCATTCGGTGTAAGAGATCCTGGGTTGGTTAAGTCTGCTGTAGCCAGGCCCCAAGCCAGCTTTGATGGCCAGTATTTATACAGTTCTATATTTGACAAGGCTGCAGCATTGCTACAATCTTTGCTTAAAAATCATCCTTTTGTAGACGGAAATAAAAGAACTGCTTTAACATCAGCTGGAATATTTTTAAAAAAGAACGGTTATAAATTAGTAAATCAACACAAAGAAGAGCTAGAATTTGCAGTCAAAGTGGATAACGGAAATCTAACTGTTGAACAAATTTCCCAATGGCTAAAGACGCATTCTGTTAAAATATCTTCAAAGCAGCACTTAATTTCTCTTTGCTCCCCATAACCAAATTTGATTTTTTAGCCTTTGAGTAAGCTTAAAACTACTTGCATGAGATAAATATCCTAAGTACGATTGAAGCGATTGATTAAAATTTTCATCATGAATTTTTATTTTCAGCTTCTGAAAAATCCTCTTTTTAGTTTTAGCCCTGGGTAAAATATAATGAGGTAGGACAATATACCCTAAAAAATCTATTCCCCAACTTAATTTTCTTAAAATAATTTTTTCAGAATGCAACTCTAATTTAAGTTCCTGTTGTAGGAATAATTCAATCTGTTTGATCCAGTGATTTAAATCATTAAAACAAGTAGATAGAATAACCAAATCATCTGCATAACGCAGGTAGTATTTAATCCTTAACTGATGTTTTACATACTGATCCAACTCATTCATATAAATATTGGCAAAGATTTGAGAAGTCAAATTCCCTATGGGGATACCTCTATCTTCTGAAAAGCTGCTTAAGATATTTTTAATTAACCACAAAAGATCTTTATCTGTGATCTTTTTTCCAATAATACTAAGCAGAATTTTCTGATCAACACTGGCAAAAAATTTCTTGATATCCAATTTTAGAGCAAAGCAGCTACCTATGTAATTCTTGCTTACTTTTCTAATAAATGAAAACAATCTTCTAACTGCTCTATGCGTGCCTTTATTTAACCGGCAGGAGTAAGAGTCATAGATAAAAGTTTTATCAAAAATAGGCTCAATCAGAGAAACTACTGCATGATGGACTATTCTATCTTTTACAGTAGCTTTATGGATATGGCGGAATTTAGGATCATAAATATTAAAAGCAGTGTAAGATTGATGCTTGTAAGTTCTCTTTTTAAGTTGGTAGCAAAGATTAAACAGATTATCTTCCAAATTAAGCTCAAAAGCCTGCACATCTTTTCTATTCCTTTTTCCCTTTTCAAACTCATTCCAGGCTTGAAATAAATTTTCAATCGAGGTAATCTGAGGGTACAAATGACTGACTTTCAACATACCACCTCACAGACAGACAGACAGACAGACAGACAGACAGACAGAGAAGAGCTTAACATACCAGTTTTCCAGAAACTTTATGATTTCTACAAATTATTGTATCTTAATTTAAAGCTTTTTCCAAAAAAAGACAGATACAGCCTAGGGCAAAGATTAGATATCTTAACCCTTAATATTTTCCAACTTGTTATTCAAGCAGCTTTTAATGAACGAGGTAAAAAACTGACCCTGATAGAAAAATCCATAACCGATTTAAACCTTGTAAAATTACTGCTTCGTCTGGCAAAAGATATTGAGGCACTAGAAAATAAAAAATATCTCCAACTCCAAGCATCCTTACAAGAAATAGGCAGAATGCTTGGAGGGTGGAGAAAATCCCTAAAATAGTTTCAAAACAAGATCCTACCAGAAAAGAACGACCACCCATCCCCGGATTACGATCCTGACGGTTCCAGTTCGAATTGGCATTGAAGTTACCGTCCGGATTGAAGTTGGCGTTCAAGACCTTACCATCCTTCAAAGACTCGGGCATTAGTTTGCTTCATGCCATCCTTGATCACCGTGGTTCGATTACTCTCACCACTGAATTTTATCCGGGAGCAATCCGATGTAACACCGGACACCTCCACCAGCACAAAGCAAGGAGCATCTTGTTTTTAACTTCTTGAAAAAAATCAAGGATTTCGGTAATGCCAATTTTAAAAAACCGGCATCTATTAACCTACTCTCGTATTAAATATACAGAAAATTTAAAAAAGTTTAAAGGGTATAAGTTTTATGCTCCCCACAGAAAAGAACGACCACCCATCCCCGGATAACGACCCTGACGGCGCCAGCGCGAATCGGCACTGAAGCCACCGCCCGGATCGAAGCGGCGCTCAAGACCCTACCATCCCTCAAAGACTCGGGCAAGCGGGACCAAGTAGAACCCTGGTCAGGATAGTAATTAAATATTTGTTTTATAATATTACCGCTTGGGCCATAAATATTAACTGTTTGACCACTCCTCTTGTCAGTTTTTATTACTTCTTTGAGTTCATCAACATTTAATCCTGTAAGTTCATCCTTTTTATTTCTTCTATAAGGAGCGTCTAAGCTTGCATCAATCCTCATCCAGCCGGCAGTTTGGTGCCCATTTTCAATCTCATAACCAGGCTGGAATACCGGGGAAGCACCCAGATTTGAAAATCCTTTGCCTATTAAAACCCTCATCTCGGCGTCACTTAAAGCTAAAACAGGCAAATGGAAATAACCTAACTCAACACCTGGATTGCCAGGTTGGGGATTTTCCAACCTCATGAATTGCCAGATATCATCTTCTTTGTAAGGAACATCTGTTATTCTGGTGTCTTTTTTAGAAAGACCCATCAATTCAACACCATGATAATCCCAAACAGCTTGGTAAAGTTCATATAAGCGCTGAGGATCTTGTAACCTCTCTTTGTAGTGTGCTACGGCCAAATCTAAAGTGTACGTACGACTGGTTTGAGCTGGAGCACTGTTACTTTCTGTTTGAGCGGTTATAAATGGGTTAGCTACAAGCAAACCGCTTTCAATTCCTGCTGCTACAGCAGTTCTAATAGTGTTTACTAAAAGGACTGCACCTGGTTTATTAGTTGGTGCTATTTCAACATTGCTACCATCTGGATTTATTAAAACTACTCTCGGCTCAATTTCTGCCATATGTTTCAGACATTCTACAATACTACAGGGCATTTGTCAAGTGCAGGGTAAAAAAGTACAATACCAACATGATTATTTTAGGAATAGAGACATCTTGTGATGAAACTGCAGCTGCAGTATTGCTAAGGGATCAAAAAGGCATACATATTTTGTCCAATGTCGTGGCTTCATCTGCATCACTACAAGCTAAATACGGGGGAATTATTCCGGAACAGGCAGCCAGGGAACAGATCAAAAGCATTATTCCAGTAATACAAGAGGCTTTGTCTCAGGCTTTCCCAAAAATAAGATTGCCACGCCCCTCCGGGGCTCGCAATGACGGGATTGGGGTGGATACTATAGCCGTTACTTATGGTCCTGGCTTAATTGGATCGCTTCTGGTGGGAGTAGAAACAGCTAAAACTTTGGCTTTGGTCTGGAACAAACCACTCATTCCGGTTAACCATTTAATGGGCCATTTTTATGCCAACTGGATAAATACGTCTTCTGACTACAGTCTACCGTCTTCCACTGTAGTCGGTAGCCGGAAGTCGGAAGTCATCCCTAGTTTCCCCTGTCTTGGCTTACTTGTTTCCGGGGGTCACACAGACTTGGTATTGTTCACTAACCATGGTAAATACAAATACCTTGGCGGTACCAGGGATGATGCGGCCGGGGAATGTTTTGACAAATGTGCCAGGCTTTTAGGCCTTCCCTATCCTGGTGGTCCGGAAATTGCCAAATTAGCCTCGCAAGGGGACGCCTTGAGGTTCAAACTACCTATTCCCATGAAAGGTAGTAAGGATTTTGACTTTTCCTATTCCGGATTGAAAACCGCAGTAGCTGGAATAGTTAACAGTGGGCAGGTTACAGGTGACAGTAAAACAAATTTAGCCGCCTCTATAGAAGAAACTATCGTTATCTCTTTAGTTGATAAAGTTATGCTTGCTCTAAAAAGTTATCCAGTCAAAGATATCATGATTGCCGGTGGTGTAGCTGCAAATCAAAGGTTGGTTTCTGAATTAAATGTCAAATGTCAAATGTCAAATGTCAAATTGTTTGTACCT